>JAIWOE010000095.1 GCA_020217165.1 Desulfovibrio sp.
GACATACTCATCCACGCCCACCCCCGAGCCTGTCGCACCTGGCGCTCCTGGCGCCCCCATCACCCCCATCACCTCTTGGACGGCCATCGAACAGCTTCCCCTTGAGGAATGCCAGCGCCGTTGGAGCCGGGCCCGGAGCCTGCTGTCGCGCCTGGTTCCCACCGCCCAGGGATTGCTGATCTTTTCCCGCGTCAGCGTGTATTATTTCACTGGTACCCTGGGGGACGGCGTGTTCTGGCTGCCCCTGGAAGGCCCGCCCCTGCTGCTGGTACGCCGGGCCAGGGAACGCGCCCTGCTGGAAACCCCCCTGGAGCCCGACCAGGTGCACCTCTTCAAATCCTTCAGCCAGCTGCCGGCGTTGTGCAGCGAGGCCGGGTGCCCCCTGCCCGCCGCAGTGGCCGTGGAGAAATCCGGCCTGCCCTGGAACATCGCCGAATTGTTGACGGCTCGGGTTGCCAACGTCGAGTTTTTGTCCGGTGATGCCGTGGTGACCAAGACCCGGGCCATCAAAACGGAATGGGAACTGCGCAAGCTGCGTCTGGCCGGGCAACGGCATCATCAGGCCCTCTTCCACGACCTGCCGGCCCACATCGCCCCGGGCATGACCGAGCGGGAAATCTGCCACCGGACCTGGGAACGGTTCTTCGCCCTCGGCCATTGCGGCAACATGCGCATGAGCGGCCGGGAGGAAATCTTCCTGGGGCACGTGGCGGCCGGAGAAAGCGCCAACTATCCAAGCCACTTCAATGGCCCGGTGGGCATTCGCGGCGAGCACCCGGCCGTGCCGTTCATGGGCTATGCCGGCGCCGTGTGGCGGCCCGGGGAGCCCCTGGTGTGCGATGTGGGCTTCTGTCTGGAAGGCTACCATACGGACAAAACCCAGGTGTACTGGGCTGGCCCCGAATCCAGTATCCCGGACCAAATACGTCGCGGTCACGAGGCATGTGTGGACATCATGCAGCGCACGGCGGAACAGATGGTTCCCGGAGCCATCCCCTCGGCCCTGTATGCGGCCTCCCTGGAGCGTGCGGCCAGCCATGGCATTGCGGAGGGCTTCATGGCCCTGGACAACAACCGTGTTGTCTTCCTGGGGCATGGCATCGGCCTGGCCATCGACGAATACCCGGTTCTGGCCAAGGGATTCGATGAACCTCTAGAGGAAGGCATGGTAATTGCATTGGAACCTAAACTCGGCATTCGCGGCCTGGGCATGGTCGGCGTGGAAAACACCTTCGAGGTGACTCCCACGGGTGGCCAATGCCTGACCGGGGACACCTTCCGCCTGCTGGCCATTGATTAACGCCAACCCGCGGAAGCGGCTGTGTGACGCGGCGGAACAACCGGATGCACCATCACCTTGCGTTGAGCCAAACACCGGACCAGACCGTGACCATCCTCATTGTTGACGACTCGGACACCTCTCGCCTGTTGCTGGAATCCATCCTGCGGCATGCCGGGCATGCCGATATCGTCCTCGCCGCCTCGGCCCAGGAGGCGTTTCACATTCTGGAACTGGACAACGTGGGCGCCGGCGAATGCCCCGTGGATGCCATCCTCATGGACCTGATAATGCCTGGCATGGACGGCATCGAAGCCACCCGCCGCATCAAGGCCGTGGGGCGCCTGCGGGACATTCCCATCGTCATGGTCACGGTGAATGCGGACCATCAAAGCCTGGAGCAGGCCTTCCAGGCCGGGGCCATCGATTACATCACCAAGCCCGTCAACCGCATCGAACTGCGCGTGCGCGTGCATTCCGTTCTCAAGCTCAAGGAAGAGATCGACCAGCGCAAGATCAGAGAGCGTGAACTCATGGACCTGGCCGGCCGGCTGGCGGAAGTGAACAAGCGGCTCAAGGAGATGGCCATCCGAGATGAACTCACCGGCCTGTACAATCGCCGGCACTTCATGGAGCACGCCCGGGCGGAGTTCATGCGTCACAAACGGTACGGAAGCTCCCTTTCCCTGCTGATGATTGATGCCGATCACTTCAAAACCATCAACGACAATTACGGGCACTCCGTGGGGGATCTGACCCTGGCTGCCCTGGCCGACATCGGCCGCCGGCAGTTGCGGGAAGTGGACATCTTCGCCCGCATCGGCGGGGAGGAGTTCGCCATCCTGCTGCCGGAAACAACCGTGGAGGATGCGCTGGTGGTGGCGGAACGCATCCGCGCCAGTGTGGAGTCCTTCTCCCTGCGCGTGGACAGCGGCCGGGCGCTGCCGGCAGACCAGGGCGGCAATCAGGGCCTCAAGTTCACCGTTTCCATTGGCGTCGCCTGCACCAATGCCCAGTTGGAAGACGTGGACAGTCTGCTCAAAATGGCCGACCGCGCCCTCTACGCTGCCAAAAACGCCGGCAGAAACCGCGTGGAGCAAAACGAGGGCTGATTCCCCCTGCCCCGGCAATCCCTCTGAACAATGCATGTTAGTGCTTGAATCCGGAACGATTCGGATTTACGAATCTGCAGGGGGATATTTCCCAGCCAATGACGCACAGCCTTCCGGGGGGAAGCTATGGCACGTGAGGCGCAGGATCTGACAACGGCCCGATCCGAGGTGGATGCTTTGCGTCAGCGGCTGCAGGTCGCCGAGGCGCACGCCCAGGCCCTGGAGCAGCAGCTCGCAGCCTGTACCAGCCTGCAGCCCCCCTCCGACACGCAGGATCTTTTCGAGACCGTTTTTGCCGTGACGCCGGTGGTCATGGCCGTGGTGGATGCCCAGACCCTGCGGTATCTCGCCGTGAATCCCTCCTTTGAATCCACCTTTGGAGTGCGCAATGCAGAGGCCAGGGGCAAGACGCCCCTGGAGCTGGGTCTGGTGTCGCGGGAACAGTGGCACGCCCTGCCGGGGCTGCTTGGCGAATCCCGGCGCGTGCAGGACGAGGAAATCACCGTGGCGGACAAATACGGCCGCACCCGGGAGATGCTCCTGTACTGTGAACCCGTGCAGTGGCGTGGGGTGCAGAGCCTGCTGCTCATGGGCATGGAAACCACCATCCGCAACCAAGCCCTCAAGCAACTGGAAATCACCCGCTACGCCTTGGACCACACCCAGGATGCCGCCTTCTGGATCGATCCGCACACCGGCCGGTTCCTGGATGTCAACGCCGCAGCCGCCGCTAGGCTGGGCTACTCCCGCGAGGAACTGCTGACCCTGGGCGTGCCGGATATTGATCCGGACTACCCGGATGAGGTCATCACCCGATTCTGGGACAACCAGCCCGGCACCCTGGCCCGGCAGTTCGAAACCCGGCATGTTCGCAAGGATGGCTCGTCCTTTCCTGTGGAAATCACCGCCATGTATGCCCGGGAGCATTCCCCGCCCTTTTGCTTTGCCCTGTGCCGGGACATCACCGAACGCCTGGAAGCCCAGCGCAGCCTGCAGGAAAGTGAAGCCCGCTACCAGGGCATCGTGGCCCACATGCACGCCGGCGTGGCCGTCTGCGAGCCTGCGGATGCCGAATGTCGCGATTTTGTGTTCAAGGAGGTGAACCACGCTGGGTTGCAGTTTCTGGAACTCCCCCGGGAGCGGGTGGTGGGGCACCGAATGACCCGGGTGGCGCCGCACCTCAAGCCTGCCGGCGTGCTGGACAGGCTCCGGGAGGTGGCCCTTACGGGTGTCGCCCAGCAAGGCACTCCCTGCTTCCGCATGCCTGATGGCCGCATCCGCTGGACCTCAGACTCCCTGTACCGCCTGCCAAGCGGCGAGGTGGTTGCCATTTTTAAGGAAGTCACCGAGGAGATGGAGAACCTGCGCAAGCTGGAACACAGCGAAACCCGGTACCGGGAACTGGTGAGCCGCATGACTGCAGGGGTGGTGGTGTGCCAGGCCATGCAGGATGGGGAGGACTTCGTCTGCACGGGCTGGAACCCGGCGGCGGAGCGTCTGACGGGTCTGTGGGCTCAAGCCGTGCTGGGCCGGCGGCTGACGGACCTCCTTCCCGGGCTCAGGGGCTCACCCCTGCTGGAGCTGCTCCGTACGGCGCACTGCAGGGGCCAGGCCCAGAATATACCGGATTCATTGTATAAAGATCAGCGCTTGAATCTTTGGATATCCGGCTCGGCATATCCTCTGCCCTCGGGAGAACTGGTGATTGTGCTTGAGGACGTGACAGAACGCCGCCAGGCTGCCGAGGCCCTGCGCCAAGGCAAGGAACTGGCCGAAGCCGCCAATCGGGCCAAGAGCGAGTTTCTGGCCAACATGAGCCATGAAATCCGCACCCCATTGAACGGCATCCTGGGCATGCTGCAGGTGTTGCAACTGTCGGATCTGCCATCAGACCTGCATCAGTTGGCCAGTGTGGCTTCTGACTCCGGCGTGCGTTTGCTGCAGATCCTCAATGATCTTCTGGATCTTTCCTGCATTGAGGCCGGTCGCATGGAGTGCCAGCAGGAGCCGTTTCCGCCAAGGGTCATGCTTAATTCCCTGATGGAAATGTTCAGCCATGAGGCGCGAGCCAAGGGGTTGTTGCTGCAATATGTCATCTCCCCGCGGCTGCCGGATGTCTGCATTGGGGACGAGATGCGCATCCGCCAGATTCTCTTTAACGTGCTGGGCAATGCCATCAAGTTTACGCAGCGCGGGCTCATACACCTGACGGCGGAGGTCGTGGGCATGGCCGCTCCCGGACGGACCCTGGGCCTGCTGATCACCGTGGAGGATTCAGGCCCGGGCATTCCCACCGGCATGCTGGATGCCATCTTCGCCCCCTTTACCCAGGGGGATGGCAGCCTGCGGCGGCGTTTCGGCGGGGCCGGCCTTGGTCTGGCCATTGTCAAACGCATCGTCACCATGCTGGGCGGCAGCCTGTGCATTGAAAGCGAGGAAGGACGCGGAACCTTCGTGTATTGCTGCATTCCCCTGCAATGCAGCGCAGATGTGGCGACCTTGCCGCAACACTGCGGCCAGAGCTGCATGCCCAGGGCCAGGCATGTCTTGCTGGTGGAGGATGACGCCATCAACCGCCTGACCATCTCCCGCCTGGTGGAGGCCCTGGGGCACACCGTGCAGGCCGTGGCCTCAGGCGAAGCGGCCCTGGAGGCCTTTGCAGCCCTGGCCGCACGACTGCAGCAGTCCGGCGAGGACCATCGGCATCTCCAGGATCGGCCTTCCGCTGTTCCCTTTGATGCCATTCTCATGGACATCCAGATGCCCGGCCTGGACGGCGTGGAAACCATGCACCGCATCCGGGAGCTCCACCCCGACGCCGCAGCGCGCACCACGTTCATCGCCCTCACGGCCCACGCCATGGCCGGGGACCGGGAACGCTTCCTCAACTCGGGGTTCTCCCATTACCTACCCAAGCCGGTGCAGGTGGAGGAACTGGTGGTGGCCTTGAACTGCGCCTAGTGCTGCGTCCTCAAGATATGTCCATATCATATATGGGAGGCCTAGGAGCCACAGGCTCCGTGAGTCCGCCAGAATCCACGCATGGTGGCGGACCGTCCTCCCGAAATATGATCATGGAAATATCGTCTTATTTCAGGGACGTGACACGAGGGTGGCGCCGGCTAACTATTTATTCAAAAAAATATCACTTTCTTCCCTCTTCCTCCTCCGTCAGTCCGGCCTGGGGCACGCCCAGCATCAAGACGCCACCCACGACCAAAAACATGATGATGCAGCTCATGCCCACCCGCTGGCTGTCGAATATGGCCGTCAGCCAGGCCACGGCCAGGGGGCCCATGAAGGAGGTGATCTTGCCGGACAGGGCAAAGAGTCCGAAGAACTGCGTGCGTAGCGCCTCCGGCGCGCTGCGGGCCAGCCACGTGCGGCTGGCCGCCTGCACCGGGCCGAAGAACACGCTCATCAGCAGGCCGAACACCCAGAACCACAGTTTGTCATGCACCAGCAAAATGGCCGCGCCGGGCACGACCAATCCCAGCAATGAAAGCAGGATGGTCTTGCGGGGGCCGATGGCGTCATCCACCCAGGCAAAGCAGAAGGCCCCGAGGCCGGCGCTGACGTTCATGGCAATGCCAAAGGTCAGCACCTCGGCCGTGCTCATGCCAAAGGAGCCCGCGGCATAAATGCCGCCGAAGACAAAGGTGGTGGACAGGGCCTCGTTATAGATGGTGCGGGCCACAAGAAACCGCAGGATGTGCCGGTGCCGGCGGGCATGGCGCAGGGAACCCGCCAATTGTCGCACTCCTTCCCGGGCGGCCTGCACCGGACCCAGCCGGGCTGCGCCCGTGGCCGGGGCGTCGGGCGTGAACAGGAACAGCGGGATGGCGAACAGGAAGTACCAGCCTGCGGCCAGCAGGTTGGTGGCCCGGATGTGGTAGGCCCCGTCCCGCGATAGGGGGATGAGTGGATTGTCTCCAATGAACAGAAACAGGCCCGCGGCCAGGCAGACGATGCCCCCAAAATACCCCGTGGCCCAGCCCCAGCCAGACCAGCGGCCCTGCCGGTCCGGCGGCGCCAGTTCCGGCAGCATGGCGTTGTAAAAAATCTGCGCGTATTCCGAGGCGATGGTCCCCACCCCCACCAGCAGCAGGGCCAGCCACACAAAGTCCGGGGAAGGCGCCACATACCACAACAATCCCGTGCACAGGATGCACAGCAGGGTGAACACTCCCAGCCAGGGCTTGCGGCGGCCGGTGCGGTCGGCCATGGCCCCCAGCAGCGGCCCCCCCAGGGCGATGAGGATGCCCGAGAGCCCCACCATGTTCCCCCATTGCGTGGTGCCCTGGGTGGGGTTGGCCGCCACGGCATTGGTGAAGTACGCGGCAAAAATGAAGGACTGGATGGGCGTGACAAAGGCCTGGTTGGCCAGGTCGTACAGCGCCCAGGCGCGCAGCTGCCAGACGGTGGCCCCGGGCCTCTTTTTTCCGGAGCGAGGGTCCTGGAGGCTCATGCCCGTGCTCCGAATTCCGCCCGCAGGGCCTGCTGCATCACGGCCACCCGCTGGCGCACGGCCTGCATCATCCGCTGGGCAGCCGGGGCCTGGGCCACGGTATCGGCCGTCTCCTCAAGCAGCACCCGCGGCGGCACGGGCTCTCCGAACTGCACCACCACCTTGGTTCGGCGGATGCTGAAGCGTCCCGGAGGCATGGCCTCCCAGGTGCCATGGATGCACACCGGCACCACCATGGCCGGATAGCGTTCCAACAGCAGGCCCAGGCCGGGCCGGAACTCGCGCAATTCCCCGCTGGTGGAGCGGACCCCTTCCGGAAACCACAGCAGGCTGCGCCCGAGTTTGAGCACCGCCGCCCCCAGGGCCAGGGAGGCCGCCACGCCCTTGTCCGGGTCAATGGGCACGGTCTGGGCCAGCCGGCTGAAGAACCGGTTGACGGGATTGTGGAATGCCGCCCCGGTCCAGCCGGCCACCTGCATGCGGCCAAGGACGCCAAAGGGGACGGCCGGGAGCACCACAAAGGGGTCCAGGTAGCTCAGGTGATTGGGAGCGAGCACGAACTGCCGCAGGTCCCGAAGCCGGTCCGCCCCGCGAACCTCCACGGAGAAAAGGAGCTTTGACAACAGCTTGAATACAAACCACACCACCCAGGCCACGCCACGCATCCAGGGACGCAGGGGGGTGAGCCAATGCTGCTGCTCGGTGGTGAGGGAGGATTCTGGATTCTCGATAATGGCTTTGACATCCGCCCCAGCCTTGGTCGTCCCCGGGCTGCCCCCCTGGCTGGCGGAGCCGGCTGCTTCCTGCAGCAGATCCCGCACGGTGATGATTCGTGCTGCCGCTTCTTCGGAGATTTCCACCCCGGCCGCATCCTTGAGTGCCAGGCCGATGACCAGCCACTCCAGCGAATCCACGCCCAGGTCCAGCTGCATCTGGGTGTCCGGGGAGAGGCGGTTCTGGGCATAGCGCTCCCGCAGCCAGTTCCACACGGCCCTGACCTTGTCCTGTTCCAGCAGGGCGCGATCCGCCTCCTTCCAGCGCTCCTCGGGCAGGGGGCTGGTGTCTGCATCCGGCATCACCATACCTGCCTTGGCCTGTTCAAACTGCTCCTGCAGCATGTGCCGCCGCAATTTGCCCAGGCGCGTGCGCACCAGGGGGACGGGGCTCACGGCCACATCCAGGGGACGCTGGTAGCTGGGCAGCCGCTGGGCCACCTGGGTCACGGCCTCGCGCACGACCTCGTCGATGTTTGACCGTCGGCTGCGTGTTTCCACGGGGTCCGGCACGATGAGGGCTGCGAGACCACCCTTCCAGGCCAACACCGCCGCTTCGGCAATGACAGGATGCGTTTCCAGGGTCTGTTCCACCTTTTCCGGATCGACATTTTCACCGCCCTGGGTGACGATCATCACCGAGGCGCGGCCAAACAGCGTCAGGCGGCCATCCGGATCCAGGCGACCAAGGTCTCCGGTGCGGAACCAGCCGTCCTGCGTAAAGGCCTCGGCGGTTTTCTCCGGCAGATTTCGATATCCTCCAAAGACACCTGCGCCGCGGGCCTGCACCTCCCCCACGCCTTCGGGCAGGGCCTCCAGGCCGTCCACCGTGGCAATGCGGATGGAGACCCCCGGGAGGGGACGGCCCACGGTGCCTGGCCTGGCATCTCCCGGGGCATCCAGGGCCAGGATGGGGGAGGTTTCCGTCAAGCCATAGCCCACGGCCACCTGCCAGCCCAGGGCTTCCAGGTCGCGGGCCACGTCGGCATCCAGGGGGGATCCGCCCGAGGCCAGCACCCGCAGGTTCGGCCCCACGGCCTCGTGCAGGGATCGCAGCAGCGTCTTGCCCACCCGCAGGCCGGTTTTGTCCTTGATCCAGGCGCTGGCGGCCATCATTTTTTCAAAAGCGATGCGCGCGGCGAGCCCCTTGGCCGCTGCCTTGCCGCGGATGCCCGTGAGCATGGCCGTATACAACCGTGGCACCCCGGCGATGAGGGTTACATCCCCCTCCTTGATGGCCTCCAAAATGTGCGGCCCGGTGAGGGACTGGGGCAGCACCACCGTGAGCCCCAGGGACAAGGAAGTGAATATGCCGATGACAAAGGGATACACATGATGCAGGGGCAGGGGCAGGAGCATGGTATCCGTGGCGTGGACCAGCCTGGCCTGCACCAGGGCATTCTGCTGGAAAATGATATTGCCGTGGGTCAGGGGCACGCCCTTGGGCCGGCCCGTGGTGCCGGAGGTATAGAACAGGGCGGCGGGCTCGTCAGGGGTGGCCCGGGGTAAAAATCGACCGTCGCCGGCATGCTGCAGCAGGGCACGCCAGGAATGCGGGTGCCCGGCCGGTGCGTCCAGCAGGAAGCAATGGTCCGGGGCCAGGCCGGCATGCTGCAAGGCCGGGGCATGCTCCGAGGCGGTGAAGACGAATCGCGCCTGACTGTCACCCAACACGTGCGCCAGCCCCTCGCCGGCCAGCTGGACATCCACGGGCAGCACGACCCCGCCGGCTTCCAGAATCCCCAGGACTGCGGCAAAGGCCTCCGGGCATGCCGGCATCATCAACCCCACGGCCTCGCCCCGGGTCAGCCCCTGGGCCAGGAGCCCCTGGGCCACGGCCTGGGCCTGGACGTGCAATTCCTGGTAGGTCAGTTTGCGAGGGCCGGTGTCGGCAAAGGCCGTCACCGCCAGCTTGTCTCCCCGGGCGGGCATGGCGGCGATGACATCCTGCAACGTGCTGAACATAGATGGCTTCCTCATTGGGCTCGCGTGGGTTAGGCTTTGGTCCTTCGCGTATGTACCTGTTTTTGCGCCGGGAGTATACCCGCGTTCAGGGCAGTGTCACGGAACGGACGTGCGGAGGGACCTGGGTCCACTTTTAATAATATTAACAAAAATTTACATGCAAGGATTGCCGCATTGGGCGTTGTCTCTGTCGCAAAAACACGCTACCACCCCACCCATGACTGATGACAACGCGCCATGGTCGGACTTTTCCCAGGCCGCGCTGACTGCCTGGCATACCCGGGTTCTGGCCGCGCCGGTGCACGGGCTCATGGCCGCGGCCAACCAGCTGCAAGGGCGCCTGGACGATCCCCTGAGCCTGCAGCTGGTGCGGGAGGTGGAGGCTGCGGCCCACGCCATGTCCCGACTGCTGGAGCCCATGACAACTGCCGGCGCCCCCACGGAATCCTTCACCATCCCCCAACTGTTTTCCCAGGCGGTGGCGTCCCTTTCCGCCCTGGCCCGCAGCAGGGGAGTGCGCCTGACCTGGGGTGTGCCCCCTGCGGCCCAGGGTACTGTGGCGGGGCATCCCCGGCTGTTGCTGGCGGTGCTGTTCGTCCTGCTGGACGATGCCCTCCGGCAGGCCAGGGGGGGTGACATCCGCCTCCAGGCCATGCGTCCGGGAGCCCCCACCCCAGCGGATCGCGTGGTCATCAGCCTCAGCGATACCGCCCCTGCCAGCCAGTCCCCTCCGCAGGCAGCCATGCTCGACGCCATGGTCAGCCACCTGGGCGGCACCATGCTCTGGCAGCACACGGAGCATGGCCGCACCTGCACCCTGCTGCTGCCCCTGCCACCCGCCGCTGCAGAACCAGTCCAGGGTACCCCGCAGCGAGCCACACCGGATGCTTCCCCCAGTCTGCCCCGCACCGCCCGACCGCGGCATGTGCTGCTGGTGGACGACTATTTCCCAGGGCGCACGTCCCTGGCCGAGGTGCTGCGCCTGGCCGGTCATGAGGTGGCCACTGCCGCCGATGGCCCGGCAGCCCTGGCCCTGCATGCGGGGCAATCCTTTGATGTGGTCCTCATGGATCTTCAGATGCCCCGAATGGATGGCCTGGAGACCGCCCGCCGGCTGCGTCAGGCAGAGTTGCAGCAACACCTTCCCCGCGTACCCATCTATGCCATGACCGCCTTTTCGCCACACGCCGTGCCAACACAGGTGCATCAGGCGGATTTTGACGGCTGCATCGCCAAGCCCGTGGAGCTGGAAGCACTCTTGCGACTGCTGGATTCCCTGCCCTGACCCCTCCTCGCGGTGGTTCTTGCAACCTTCGGGATGACTTGCTAATGTCCTTTGGATGCGCACCGAATCCCCTTCCGCCCCTCCCCGCATTTCCAAGGCTCGCGCTAGGCTGTATGGCATCCTCTTGACGCTGCTGCTGCTGTGCACCGTGGAGGGGGCGGCTCGGTTGCTGTATGTCCTGCTTCCCAAAACCCTGGGGCTGGCCGTGCCACCGCAGTTGACGCAACTGGATCCGGACCTGGGATGGTCCCTGCGGCCCGGGGCCAGCGCCACCAGCAAACGCACGGGCGACATCATCCGCTATGTCATCAATTCCAAGGGGCTGCGCGATGAGGAAACCCCCTACGAAAAGCCGGCCGGCATCACCCGCATTGTGCTTCTGGGAGATTCCCGTACCTTCGGCTTCGGCGTGCCCATCGAAAAGCATTACAGCATGCTGCTCGAAGGATACCTGGATCAGGTGGAATGCATCAACATGGGTGTGGACGGCTATGGGGTGGACCAGGAACTGTTGATGTTACGCAAGGAGGGATTCAAATACCACCCGAACATCGTCATGGCCCTGGTGTCGCATTTCGGGGATGAACGGCACTTGCATGATAGTCGCTGGGGCATGGGCAAACCACAGTTCATCCTGGGGGAGAACGCCACCCTCACCCTCACCAATGTCCCGGTTTCCAACAATGCTGCATGGTATGTGCACGCCAGAACGTTGGACTGCATCGCTTCCGCCAGCCGGGCCTACTCCATGCTGCGGGATCTCCTGCTGCACGTGGCCCACTCCTTCAAACCGCCGGCTGCCCCGGCCGTGGCGGCGGAAGTGGACATTCCCGAAGGCATGACCGCAGCCCAATGGGCCCATCAACAGCAGTTGTACGGCACGGCTCTGGCCATCCTCATGGCCATGGACGCGGAATGTGCGGCCCACAACGCCGTGTTCGTCCTACTGACGCAGATGCCAGAGCTGCACGGCCTGGCCCAGGCCGTGGGGCTGCGTTCCCTGGATCTCACCGTGCCCATGCGCAACGATCGCTTCCCCCTGCCCGATGGCTTGGCGCATTTCAACGAGGCCGGCAACGGCGTGCTGGCCTGGGAAGTGGCCCAGTACCTGCAACGCGAGGGCCTGGCGGATATGATCCCCCTACTTCCCCCCTGCTCCCCCTGATCCCCAGGCCCCCGCACCCGAGTAGCATCCGCAGGCCGGCACGTAAAAATGCCACTCCCGGAGGGGCCAGCCACGCGGGACCTTGCCTGATTCCTCATCCTGTGGTTTAGCTTGCTGGGTAGATCCTATGCCGCTGAACCCGCGCCCCCCCGGCGCACATCGCAGGCAGGATGATCCATGAATCCGCGATCCTTCGCATGCGTCTTGCTCGTTGGGTTGTTGCTGACGGCATCCTGTTCCGACGCGCCGGAACCTCCTCCCCCGGCCGAGCCGCCCAACGTGGCCCACAAGGTCTGCTTGGCCATCTCTTCCGATGGGCTGGGGGACAACGGCTACAACGACATGCAATACGCCGCCCTGGTGGCGGCACGCACCCGGTATGGCTTTGCCCTGGACGTGCAGACCCTGCAGGAAGGCCCGCCGGATGTCCCGGCCTCGCCGGCACTGCCAGAGCTGGCCCTGCGCCAGCTATTGGACCGCAATTGCACCGTGGTGATTGCCGGCCAGGGCTGGTCCATGCTGGCCGCCGTGGAGCGCCTGGCTCCGTCGCACCCCCAGGTTCGTTTTTTTGTGGTGGACGCCTGCCCCGCCACCCCACTGCCAAACGTGGCCGGCTCGCGGTTTCATGTGGAAGAAGCGGCGTTCCTGGCCGGGTATCTGGCGGCGGCCGTCTCCCAAAGCAACGCCTTGGGCAGTGTGGGGGGCGCCGCGGCGCCGGCGGTGCTGGACTTCATCCAGGGCTTTGAAGCCGGCGCCATCCACCGCAATGCCCGGTGTTCCCTGCACCGCATTTTCCTGAGCGAGGCGCATCCGGAGGCCAATCCCTGGAACAGTCCGGCCAGGGCCCAGGCCGTGGCGCGCCATCTGGCCAGGGAGCACAAGGTGGATGTACTGTTTGCCGTGGCTGGTGGCTCCAATGCCGGCGTGTTCCGGAGCGCTGCGGAGGACGGGCTCAAGGCCATCGGGGTGGATACGGATCAGGACCATCTGGCCAAGGGCGTGATCCTGACCAGCGTCATGAAGCGTGTGGATGTGGCCCTGGAGGAGGTGCTGGGTGATATCATGTCCAACACCTTCGAAAACAAGCTCTATTCCTTTTCCTTGAAAAACGGCGGCGTGGGCCTCTCCCCCATGACCTACACCCGCGCCTCCCTGTCGACCGCCCTGTCCGAGGAACTGGAGGACATCCGCCGCAAGATCATTGCCGGGGACATCACGGTGCCATCCTCCCAATAGGGACGGTGGAACGCCCCGCCACGGCCTGCACAACCTCCTCATGGTGCCACAGCTCCCTGGCGGCCTTCAGGTTCGGACTTCGAAAGGACCAGAATTCCACCCCCGCGGCCCGGGCGGCCTGCTCGTCCGCGGGGCTGTCGCCGATGTACACCGCCTGCTCCCTGGGCACAGCCAGGAGATCCAGCAACAGCAGCAGACCATCCGGATGCGGCTTGGGCCGCGGAGCTTCGTCGCAAGTGACAATGGCATGCACCAACGGCGCGATGCCATACGTCCGGAACACCACATCCACTTCGCGCCGGGCGCCATTGGTGCACACGCCGAGCTTGAGGCCATGGGCCTTGAGGCGGGCCAGACCTTCCAGTGCGCCGGCCATGGGTCGGATGTGGGGCAGATAGTCTTCAAAGCGGGCGGCATCCACATATTGCCGCCCGCGCATTCGCAATGCCGGGGGGATAAGGTGATTGAAGCCGTCTTCAAACGTGAAGGAAAAGATCCGCACCTCTTCCTCCACAGTCATGGCTGGCAGCCCCACATGTTCCAGCACGGCATTGTAAAAGCCGATGTAGGCAGCCTTGGAGTCCACCAATACGCCATCCACATCAAACAACGCGGCAGCGACGGGAGGCATCTGCATGTGCGGCATCACTTTTTCTTTTCGGCAGCC
>JAIWOE010000096.1 GCA_020217165.1 Desulfovibrio sp.
AGGCGCAGGGCGTCCATGTCCGTGAAGTTGGAGATGTGCGGCAGATCCACCAGCGCCACCGTCACCTTACCTTGCTTGAGCAGGGGGTTGAAGACGCAGAAGGTGCCGCGTCCGCCCTCCTTGAAACTGACGGAATCCTCCTCCGGCAGCCCCAGTTCCTGCACATAGGGCACCACCCCCAGCACCTCCTTGCCGGTGCGGGTTCGCATTTCCGGAAAAGCCGGGGCCAGCAGGGAGGCATCCCCCCGGAAGCGGTTGATGAGCAGGCCGGCAATCAGGGCCTGTTCGTGGGGCGGCAGCAGGGCCAGGGTGCCCACAAAATGGGCGAACACGCCGCCGCGGTCTATGTCCCCCACCAGCAACACCGTGGCATGGGCATGGCGGGCCACGGCCATGTTGACAATGTCGTGGGACTTGAGATTGATTTCCGCAGGGCTGCCGGCGCCCTCGATGACCATCACATCGTGCTCCGCAGCCAGGTCGTCATAGGCGCGGGTCACGGTGTCAAAGGCCGTGGGCTTGAATTGGATGTAGTCTGCCACCTTCATGTGCCCCACGGGCTTGCCCATGAGGATGACCTGCGATCCCGACGAGGAAGACGGCTTGAGCAGTACGGGGTTCATGCGGGCGTCCGGCTCCAGGCGGCAGGCCATGGCCTGGGTGGCCTGGGCGCGCCCCAGTTCCTCCCCGCGCAGGGTGACATAGGAATTCAGGCTCATGTTCTGGGCCTTGAACGGGGCCACGGCGTAGCCGTCCTGCAACAGCATGCGGCAAAAGGCCGCGGCAAGGACGCTTTTGCCGGCATTGGAGCTGCAACCCTGGAGCATGAGGGCCGGGACGCGGCGGGGGGAGGTGGCGTGTGGCATGCGGCCTTGTACAGCGCTTTGGCCGGAGTTTCCAGAGGGCAGGGCCAGGGCCGTGGGGCGGTCGTGGGGCGGTCGTGGGGGGCGTATGCGGGGAAGCCCCCCCTTGCATCCGGGTACGTCCTCATCTACTACCACATGCAAAGGGGGAGAGCGCTGCGATGAGGGGTGCATGACACGCAACAACCGCCGCCGGGATTCGCCGGAGCCCTCGGAATCTTCCGCCCATCCGCTTCGGCCGGCACGGCACGAACCTGCGCCACGGAGCGCCCGACTCCTGGGGCTGGTGGGCGCGCGGCTTGATGGACGGTGGCGCCCCCGGTGGTACCGTTCCTGGCGCATGCGGCTGTTGTGCTGCATGCTGGTGATGGGCCTGGCCCCCCTGGCGGCCTTCGTGGGCCTGGAGCACCTGCACACGCGGCAGGTGTTGCAGGAGGGAGCGGCCAACGCCCTGCAGGCCACCGCCACCCGCGTGGCCCTGCGCGGTGACACCCTGCTGCGCGGCAACCTGGAACGGGCAGCCATCCTCGCCAGGTTGCCCAGTCTGACGGACTTCCTGCACCACAAGGCCCCCGACACCGTGGCTGGCGAGGAATTGCGGAGCCTGCTGGACACCCTGGCCGGGGAAGAGGCACGTTTTCTGGCTGACCATGCCCTGCTGGATGCGTCCGGCGTGGTGGTGGCCGCTTCCGGAGCGCTGCGACGAGGCGAGGACCACGGCCAGGCGCCGTATGTGCAGCAGGTGCTGGCCACGGGGGCGCCCGTGTGTCTGCTGGACACGCAGTCCGGTCCACCCAATGCAGGTCCCGTCCACAGTCTGGTATTCGCGGCGCCGGTGTTCGCGGCACCGGTCCCGGCAGGGCCACACGCCAGCGAAATCCTGGGGATCCTGCGAGTATCCTACACGTTGGATGTGCTGCAGCAGTTGCTCCTGGCCGAGCCTCTGGCTCCAGCGCCGCAGCAAGTTTCATTCCTGGTGGACGAGCACAACCAGCTTCTTGCCTCGGGCCTGCATGGCTTCATCGAGGCGGCAGCCCTGCGGCTCCAGCCTGCCTGGCGACTGGAGGCCCTGGGGCCGGGCGGGGATTCCGCCTTGTTGTCCGGACTGCGCAGTGCACGCCAGCAACCTGCCGACAAGCTCTCCCCCCGCCTGCACCGCATGACGCTGCTTCGGGGGGATGTGCCCGAGGCGGCGGTGTTCGTCGTGGCCTCCTTGCAGCACGCGCCCTGGAGTGTGGTGACTGTTGCGCCGGAGGCAGGGGTCGGCGCCTCCCTGCGGCAGCAGCTGCACTGGCTTGCCGGCCTGACCCTGGCGGTGCTGGTGCTGGCGGCCCTGGTGGGAGCCGGGCTGGCCAGGGCCCTCACCGTGCCGGTGCGGCGGCTCACCGAAGCCGCCCGGCGGGTGGCGGGTGGCGATCTGGCCGCCGTGGCTCCGGTCACCGGCATGGACGAGGTGGGCGAGCTGGGCCAGGCCTTCAACGCCATGACCGAGCGTCTTGTGCGCCGGCTGGAAATCGAGCTGCTGGTGGCTGGAATCTCCCGGCGGTGCCTGGAAAGCGGCCTGGGCGATGGCAAGGCAGCGGTGGAGGCCGTGCTGGCCATGCTGGGGCAGTTCCTGTCTGTGGACCGGGTCTTCACCATCATGCGCGCGGAAGGCGATGGCGCCACCGCCCGACTCAGGCTGGCCCACTGCTGGCGAGGAGAAGGCGTGCCGGCATCGCGGGATGCTGACGAAGGCGATGCAACATTGCCGGACTCGTGCGGCTGGCTGCTCTCCCGGCTGCGGGGCGTGGAAAGCCTGCGCGTGGCCGATGTGCAGGCCCTGCCGCCGCCAGCGGCGACGTTGTGCGCCGCCCTGCAGGCCGAGGGCATCCGTTCCTTTGTGGCCGTGCCCATTGCGTCTTCCTCGGGCCTGCGTGGCGCCCTGGTGGCGGGTTCGGTGTGGGGCCGGCGGGCGTTTGTGGAGGAGGAAGCCTCCCTCCTGGCCGTGGCGGCGGAAATGCTGGGGGCCGTGCTGGAACGCAACCAGGCCCTGGGAGCCCTCAAGGCCAGCGAGGAGCGCTATGCCCTGGCCCAGAAGGCGGCCAACATCGGCTCCTGGGAGTGGGACATCCCCTCGGGCCGGCTGTTCTGGTCCGATGCCATCGCCCCCATGTTCGGCATGGAGCCGGGGGAATTCTCCGGCACCTACAAGTCCTTCCTGGAGCGCGTGCATCCCGATGATCGCAAGCTGGTGCTGGATGCCGTGGGGGCATCCTTCCGCCACGGGGTGGGCTACAATGTGGAACACCGCATCCTGCACGCCAACGGCAGCGAACGGTGGGTGGCCGAGGTGGGCGAGGTGAGCCGGGACGCCCGGGGGAGGCCCGAGCGCATGCGGGGCATCCTGCAGGACATCACCGAACGAAAATGGGCGGAAGAAGCCCTGGCCCGCCTCAATCGTCGCCTGGAACAACTGGTGGAGGCCCGCACCCGGGACCTCGGCCAGAAGGCCATGGAACTGGAGGCCGCCAACGTCCGCCTGTTGGAACTGGATCAGATGAAAACCAGCTTCCTGACGTCGGTCTCCCATGAATTGCGTACGCCCCTGACCTCCATTCTGGGCTTTGCCAAGCTCGTGGCCAAGGACTTCACCCGGCACTTCCAGGGTCTGGTGCCGGAAGGCACCCGTCTGGCCAAGCGGGGGCAGCGCATCCTGGACAATCTGGACATCATCGGCCAGGAAGGCGAACGGCTGACGCGGCTCATCAATGATTTGCTGGACCTGGCCAAGATCGAATCCGGCAAGGTGGACTGGCGCGATGAACGCATCGCTCCGGAGTTGCTGGTGACGCGGGCCGTGCGAGCCGTGTCCGGCCAGCTGATCCATAAGCCGGAGGTGCAGCTGACGGTGGAGGTGGCGCCTGCCCTGCCGGCACTGATGGTGGACCCGGACCGCATGACCCAGGTGCTCATCAACCTGCTGCACAACGCCATTAAGTTCACCAGCCGCGGGCAGGTGCGCCTTGAGGCCCGCATGCCCCGCCCCGGGGTGCTCCAGCTGCGGGTGGAAGATACGGGCCAGGGCATCCATCTGGTGGATCTGGAACGTATTTTCGATAAATTCCATCAGGTGGCCGGGCGAGACACCCGGGTGGCAAAACCGGCCGGCACCGGCCTGGGCCTGGCCATCTGCCGGCAGATTGTGGAGCACTACAAGGGCGCCATCTGGGCGGAATCCGCCTGGGGGCAGGGGAGTGCCTTCATCGTGGAGCTGCCCGTGCAGGATTTGGACGTTGCGGCATAGCGCCTGTCCGCACACGGGTTTCCCGGAACGCGTGCCCGGCTTGCCCACTGCGGCGCAATGGGAGTAGAAACCAAGACATGCCGCAGGACATCCTCTCGCCGCTCTGGCTCACCCTCAAGGTTTCCTTCATTGCCACGTTGTTCGCGCTGGTGCTGGGCTCCCTGGCGGCCATGGCCGTCATGCGTCTGCGCTGGCGCTTCAAGGACGTGCTGGACGCAGTGCTCACGCTCCCCATGGTCTTGCCGCCCACGGTGCTGGGCTACTACCTGCTGGTGGTCTTTGGCAGGCACGGGGTGCTGGGCGGCATGCTGGAGGAGTACCTCGGGGTGCGGCTGGTCTTCACCTGGCAGGGGGCCGTGCTGGCCTCCCTGGTGGTGGCGTTTCCGTTGGTGTATCGCACGGCGCGGGCTGCCCTGGAGGGCGTGCCGGCCAGTTGCGAGCAGGCAGCGCGCACCCTGGGTGCAGGGGAGTGGGAGGTGTTTCTGTTCGTCTCCCTGCCGTTGGCCTGGCGGGGCATCCTGGCAGGATCCATGCTGGCGCTGGCCAGGGCCATGGGGGAGTTCGGCGCCACCCTCATGATTGCCGGCAACCTGCCCGGCAAGACCCAGACCTTGTCCCTGGCGGTCTACAGCGCCGTGCAGGCGGGGGACGATGCGCGGGCAAATCTGCTGGTGGGCATCGTGTCCTTCGTGTGCATTGTGCTGTTGGTCGCCACCTCCCGTCTGCTCAAACCACGCTATTGAGGGGTGCCCGTCATGAAAAACACACTGTTTTCTTTGATGATGGTGGTTGCCATGACCATGCCTGCCGCGGCAAGGGAGCTGACGATATCGGCGGCGGCCAGCCTGACGGATGCCTTCACCGTCCTTGGGAAGAATTTCGAAAAAGCGCATCCTGGAGTAAAGGTTGTTTGTAACTTCGCGGCGTCCGGCCCCTTGGCCAGGCAGATTGAACAGGGCGCGCCCGTGGACGTGTTTGCCCCTGCCAACCAGAAATGGATGGATGCGATGGTGGAAAAAGGCCACATTGACACCGCCACCCGCGCCGATTTCGTCAAGAACGACCTGGTCCTGGCCGTGCCCATGGCCAACAAGGCCAAGGTGGCAACGGTGCAAGACCTGGCCGGCGATTCCGTGCACATGGTGGCCATGGGGACGCCGGAAAGCGTGCCCGCCGGGCAGTACGCCAAAATGTACCTGGAAAAGCACAACCTCTTCAGCGTGTTGGAAACAAAGTTCGTCTTTGCCGAGTCCGTACTGCAAGTGCTGGACTACCTGCGTCGCGGCGAGGCCGATGCGGGCTTTGTGTACCGCACCGATGCCTATAAGGACAAAGAGACGGTGGCCATCCTCCAGACCCTGCCCCTGGATGCGCCCGTCACCTATCCCATTGCCGTGACCAGGGGCGCTGCCGATGCGGCCCTGGCCAGGGCGTTTGTGGAGTACGTCCGTTCCCCTGAAGCGATGGCCGTGCTGGAAGGGTTCGGGTTCCAAAAGCCGTAGCGAGAGGAGGCTCTGGGAAGCCCCTTTCCCCCCGGGCCGGGGGTTCCCCGAGGAGAAATCATGCGTATTCACGTGGATATCGCCATGGCCCTGGAGAGCAAGGGCCGGCGCTTCGAGCTGGCCTCGCGCTTCTCGTTCATGGAAGAGCGGCTGGCCCTCTTCGGTCCGTCAGGATCAGGTAAGTCATTGACATTGCATGCTATAGCCGGATTGCTCACGCCGGATTGCGGCATCATTCGCCTGAATGGAGAGACGCTGTTCGACGCGCAGGCCGGCATCAACCTGCCGGCGCGCAGCCGGCGCGTGGGCTTCATGTTCCAGGATTACGGGCTGTTCCCGCACCTGTCCCTGCGGCGAAACGTCACCTTCGGGCTCACGCGCTGGGGGCGCTCCCCTTCGCCGCAACAAGGGCAGGCAGTGGACGAGATGTTGGAACTCTTTGGCCTGGCAGAGGTGCAGCACAACCTGCCGGGGCAGCTTTCCGGCGGGCAGAAGCAGCGGGCAGCCCTGGCGCGCATCCTGGTGCTGCGGCCACGCATCCTGCTGCTGGACGAGCCTTTTTCCGCCCTGGATGCGCCGCTCAAGGCCGTGATGCGGGCCGAGCTCAAGCGCGTGCTGGAGCGGTTTAACATCCCGTTGATTCTGGTGACCCACGACCCCGCCGAGGTGGCCGATTTTGCCCAGGCCGTGGTGTTGTACCGCGCCGGCGCCGTGGTGGGCGCCTGGACCAGGGAGGCCATGGCCCAGGCGGGCATTTCCCTTGAAGAGTGCCTGGCTGCGGCCTTTCAGGAGGAGCAGGGCCTGGCGGCGCGTTCTGCGTAGGGCGCGGCTGCGTCAGAAATCCAGGCCCTCCACCGCCGGTATCCCCTGTGTGTACGGATGCTTGCGGCAGATGACCTCGCTGACCAGGTCGGCCCGCTCCTCCAGCCAGGGCGGACAGTTGCGGCCCGTGAGCACCACATGCACGCCGCGTTCGGCGGCGTGATCCAGCAGGGATTCCAGTTCCTGACGGGTCACCAGATCGGCAGCCAGGGCGTATAGCGCCTCATCCACCACCAGCAGAAAGCA
Source organism: Desulfovibrio sp. (assembly GCA_020217165.1). Taxonomy (GTDB): domain Bacteria; phylum Desulfobacterota; class Desulfovibrionia; order Desulfovibrionales; family Desulfovibrionaceae; genus Megalodesulfovibrio. The sequence goes on from JAIWOE010000096.1 coordinate 6,720, forward strand.
GGCATGGTGTGCAAGCCGCTCCATGGCCCAGGCCAGCACGTCCAAGGCTGCCTGCCGGTGGCGTGGCCGCGCCGATTCATCCCGAAAGAACCCAAGCCCGCCAGCCAGGAAGTCCTCGCCAAGCAGTTCGGCCAGCAGACGCTGCTCGCCAGCGGCGTCGGGCCGCTTCATGCATTGGCAGAACACCACCCGCAGGTCGTGCCCGCGGGCGCGGACCACCTGGCCCAGGGCGGCGCTGGTCTTGCCTTTGCCGTCGCCGGTGTAGACGAACACCAGGGCGGAGGGCCGGGAAGCCTGCTGGCTCATTGGGGAGTGGCGTTTTCCAGGGACTCCACGCATTCCTGCTGCGCCTGCAGGAACTCGGAGAAGCTGAACTCGTAGCCCTGCTCTCTGACAAAGGCCCAGGCGGCATCCTGATTGTCGCCGTCGTGCAAGGCTTGCACCTGTTTCTTGAAGGCGGGATCCTCCCGCATACGCTTCATGTATGCCAAGGCGTCATCAATGGACATGGCCCCTCCAAACGCAGAAAAGGTGATGTGTTTGGTCGCCCGACATTGTACACCATATTTCGGTTCAGGCAATGCCATTTGATTGTTCAGGATTTCCCAAGCCAGCGTCCAGCCGGGCGTGCGCCGCAATCCGGGCAGGTGTCCTGCTCTTTAACCACCTGAAAACCTTTGCGTTCGATGAGTAGTGTGCCGCACTGGGGGCAATAGGTGTTATTGCCATTGTGTCCAGGAACATTTCCCACATACACATGCTGCAGCCCTGCCTCGCGGCCGATGCTCCAGGCGCGCTCAAGGGTCTCCAGGGGGGTGGGGCCGCGGTCCGTCATGCGCCATGTGGGGTGAAATCTCGAAAGATGCCAGGGCGTTTGCGGTCCGAGCTCGTCCCGGATGAAGGCGGCCATGGCCTGGAGTTCCTCGGGGCCGTCGTTGGCGTGGGGGATGAGCAGGGTGGTGACCTCCAGCCACCAGCCCTGGCGTCGCATGGTCTTGAGGTTTTCCAGCACCGGCGCCAGCCGGGCGTCGCAAATATCATGATAAAAGGCCTCGGTGAAGGCCTTGAGGTCGATATTGGCGGCGTCGATGCACAGGGCCAGGGCCTCCAGGCATTCCGGGCTCATGAAGCCGTTGGAAACGATGATGTTCAGGAGGCCTTCCTGCCGGGCCAGGCGGGCCGTCTCCTCCATGAGTTCAAAAAAGATGGTGGGTTCGGAGTAAGTATAGCTGATGGAGCGCGCACCGTTGGCCAGGGCGGCGTCCACCAGCTGCCGTGGAGTGACCGGCTGCCCCAGGATCTCGCCACCTTCCCGCGGGGGCTGGGACAGGCTGAAGTTCTGGCAAAAGCTGCAGGCCAGGTTGCAGCCCATGGTGCCCAGGGAAAAGGTCATGTGCCCGGGATGAAAGTGGAACAGGGGTTTTTTTTCCACGGGATCCAGGTGGATGGCCGCCACCCGCTCGTACACCAGGGTGTGCAGGGCATCGTCCCGGGCCAGGCGCACGCCGCAACGGCCGCCCTCGTCGTTACGTAGCACGCAGTAATGGTTGCATAACCTGCATTGCACGCGATGGTCGGACAGGGCCTTCCACAGCTTGGCCGGGTGTGTGTCGGAGCGCATGGTCGCCTCCCTGGGGGTCACTGGCGGATCATTGGGGGATCACTGGGCAAAGGGCGCATGGGGCGGGCGTGGCCCGGGGTATATTTGTGGTGCAATGATCAGGGGATAGGCGTCATTGCCCTGACTGCCGTTCTGGCCGTCCGGCTTGGGTGGTGGAGACACGCTGATCACCGTATCCTGGCCGGGTCCGCTTTCGATGCGCATGCCTTCGTGAAAGGTGCCGAAATGTTTATCCCGGCGCACCTCCTGGGCCAGGGCCGGCGCAACCATGGAAGCTGTAATGCAACATGCTGAAATAATGATATATAAAAAAGAAACCCTCGTCATGGCAGGCCTCCCTGGTTGACGGTTCGTGCCAGAATACATCGCAGCAGGCGGCTTGAAAAGCCATGGCGCGTGCGGTACATGAAAAGTCTCACGTGTATCTTATGCAAGGAGCATGCATGAAGTCCGAGCGCGGCAAGGCCTACAAGGCTGCCGGAGTCAACCTGGACGCCGCCGATGCGTTGGTGTCGCGGCTGAAGTCTCTGACCACCTCCACGCACATCAAGGGGGTGCTTTCGGATATTGGCGGATTCGGCGGGCTGTTCAAGCCTGATCTGGGCGACCTGGAAGAACCCGTGCTGGTGGCCTCCACCGACGGCGTGGGCACAAAGCTCAAGCTGGCTGCCACCTATGGCGCCTTCGACACCATTGGCATCGACCTGGTGGCCATGAGCGTGAACGACATTCTGGTGCAAGGGGCGCTGCCGCTGTTCTTTTTGGATTATTACGCCACCGGCACCCTGGACGTGACCCGGGCCGAGCAGGTGGTGGCCGGCGTGGCCGCCGGCTGCAAGGAAGCCGGCTGCGCCCTGCTGGGCGGAGAAACCGCTGAAATGCCAGATGTGTATGCCGGTGACGATTTCGACTTGGCCGGCTTTTGCGTGGGCCTGGTGGATAACACCAAGATCGTGGACGGCGCAGGCATCAGCGTGGGAGATGTGGTCATCGGCCTGGCCTCCACCGGGCTGCATTCCAACGGCTATTCCCTGGTCCGCAAACTGGTGGATCAGGCCGGTCTGACGCCGGAACAGAAGTTTCCCGGCTCCCAGCGCACTGTGAAAGAAGTGCTGCTGGCCCCCACGGCCATTTACGTGAAGACCGTGCGCAACGTCATGCGCGACTTCACCGTCAAGGGCATGGTGCACATCACCGGCGGCGGTTTTTACGACAACATTCCCCGCATTCTGCCCAAGGTGGTGGAGGCCCGGCTGCGCTTTGGCAGCTGGCCCGTGCCCTCGGTTTTTCATTGGCTCAAGGAGCAGGGTGGCCTGTCCTGGAGTGAGATGCTGCAGATTTTCAACTGCGGTCTGGGCTACTTGCTGGTCGTCCCCCAGGAGCAGGAGGAGGATGTGCACTCCCGGCTGGAAGCTCTCAAACAACCAGCCTGGACCATCGGTCGCATTGAACGTGGCAAGGAAGCCCAGGGCGACCAGGTGGTCTTCGAGCACCTGCCCTGACCTGATCCGCCCTCTTCCCTCGTTGTCTGAGACCCCAGCCCGAATGCCGCGGATACCGCCATGGCGCGCCCGGGTTGGGGTTTGTCTTTCCCTTGAATATGCTGTGTGTGGCATGCGACTTGCCGGAATACTGCAACGCGCATGCAACGCACAGATGCAGGCAACAATTGCCGTGCCATGCCGGCGGCGACCCACTGCACCTGCGCCCCGGAAACGGGGAACTGCCATTTCCAGGGGAGCTGACATGATTGTTGCGTGCCCGGGATGCAACGCCAATTGCAGGTGGACGCCTCCCATCTGGCGGCGGCACAGCGCGACTCAGGACTCATCCGATGTTCGCAGTGCGGCCTGGGCGGCCGTCTTGGCCGCCTTGGCCCCCTTGGCCCCCTCTGCCGCGATCCGGATACAGTGGCCCCGCCCCGCCTCCCGTGGCGATCCGCACCGTGGCCTTTGCCTGTGAATGCGGATATTATACTGATCTCCCGGAATCTTTTCGCCACAGCCTGGGGCGATGTCCGGCCTGCCAGGCTTGGGTGCTGGCCGGTGCAGCCGGCGAGTCGCCTCCATTGCTGCTGACGGCGCTACAGCAGGTGCGGCAGGCGACGGTGCTGGTGGCGTGATCATCCGCCCGAGGTCTCCAGCAGGCAGGGGTTGAAATAGCCGTACCCCAGCCACGGGCACGCCTTTTTCAACCGCTTGCGCATGGTGTTGAAGCCCATGGCCGGGGAGGGCGCGCGCCCCTGGCGTGCCTGTCTGGCCACTTCCAGCACCATGGCCGGATCCAGATTCAGGTTGCGCCACTGGATGAAGTCCACATGCGTGGCGGCAATCAGCGCCTCCAGGGCGGCATATTCTTCTTCGCTATCCGTAAGTCCAGGGAAATAGAGCAGATTCATGGAAACGAACATGCCGTGGGCCTTGGCCGTCGCAATGCTCTCCCGCACGTCGGCAAGGCTGTAATTGGCCGGACGGTGGTAGGCATTGTACAGTTCCTCCCGGGCGCTGATGCAGCTCACCCGCATGGAGTTGAGCCCTGCCTCGGCCAGCATGGCCACGGCCTTGGGCTGGCTTGCGTTGGTGTTGCAGTTCACTGTACCGCGCCCTCCTGCTTTCCGAAACAGGCGGATAGCCTGGGCGATGAGTTCGGCTTCGGTCAGGGGATCGCCCTCGCAACCCTGTCCAAAGGAATGCACCGGCCTGGCGGAGCGGGGGTCGTGGTGCAGCATGACGGCCGCCACCTCTTCCGCCGTGGGCGTAAAGGCCAGCCGGTGCTGCGTGGCCGGGAATCCGGACTCGTCGGGCTGCAGGGAGAGGCAGCCGATGCACCGTGCATTGCAGGCGCGGGCCGTGGGCAGGGGGGATTCGTACCGGCCCAGGCACAGGTTGCGCGCTGCCGGACACCGCGAACGCAGGGCGCAGCCGGCCAGGTGCTCCACCAGACGGTTGCCGGGCATGGCCTTGAGCAGGGCCGCGGCCCCCTGGCGGATCTTCGATTCCGGAATATTCGTGAAGACCTGGCGGGGCTCGGCATCCACTTGCCTGGCCGCCACCCAGAACTGTCCATCGGCATACCCCACGGCGCCGTAGGAAAACATGGGCAGGACCGGCGCGTGGGCGCCGGTGGCATAGGCGGCCACCCCCGTGCAGGTGTGGCCCGGGCTTACAAAGGCGGCCACGGCCTGTTCCTCCATCTGCTCCAGGGTGCCGGATTCCGGGTCCAGTCCCAGGGCGTGACGTCCCGGCAGCAGGAAGAGCTGGCTTTCCGCAGGCATAGGCATGAGTTCATCGGGGCGGGGCAGGGCCAGTTCTTCGCCACGGCGGCAGACCATCAGCAAGGTGGGGTGATCGTAGATATTGCCGCTGGCATCGGCAAACACTGCAACGGGTCGCAAGGATTTGGAAGCCATTTCTTTTGCATTTTCCCAAGGTTTGAGATACAAGACTGTTAGTTGCTGAGAATGGAACTCTTGTGGAGAGAGGACTGCATGGACCAGCTTTTGGGCCTCCCCCTCGGCGGGCTGATGAATCTTGTGATTGGCATCGTCTGCCTGGCCGTCATCATCGTCCTGTTCAAAAAACTGCAAAGCATTCTGCACATGCTGCTGCACAACGCCTCGGCGGAGCGTATTGCCCTGGCGGAGGTGCTCTCCCAGCTGACCACCCAGATGGAACGCATGGTGGAACTTCAGGGAGAAACCGTGTCCCTGCTCAGGGAGTCCCCGGCCAGGCATGGTGTCGCATCTTCGCGCGCCCCTGTCTATGCGCCGCAGGATGACGAGCTGGAAGAGCCCATCGAGGTCGATGCCGCCCAGCTGCACCTTGACGGCAGCGCGGCCCAGGCCCTGCGGCGACGCCAGGCCCAGCATGAGACGCAGGGTGGTACCCGGGAACCCAGCCACAACGATGGCGGGGTGCATGTTGCCGCTGCCGCCATGGGGCTTGCCGCTGCCCCCGCCGCTGCCCTGCTGGATCATGCCGCAGGAGAGGATGTGGCCGGGGAGGACGTGATGAACCTTGCCGACTCCCTGCGCGAGGCCGTGCCCCCCACGATGGGCCGTCAGGGCCTTGGCTCCGCCACAGCGAGCCCCGCGGCGCCCTGGTTCAATCAGACCATGCAGGCCGATGAATTGGCGGATCTGGCAGACTTCGACGCCCCCTCTCCTTCCCCGTCCGTGGCGGTGGCCGATGATGACGCCGAGGAGCCGGCCTTGCAGTGGGACGTGGATGATGCCGAGGCCTTTTCGCCGGCCGGCCTTGCGCAGGATGAAGAGGAGGATCTCTGGGAACAGGCCCCGGAAATTCTGGGCAGAACCGGCGCGATTCCCCCCTCCGCCTTCACTCCCGCCTCGTTCCTGCAGGATGATGCGGATGACCTGATCCTGTTTGAGACGCCTGCGGAATCCGCCCCTGCGGCGCAGGAATCCTTCGCGGATGCTCCCCGGCTGGCGCCGCCCACGGCCCAGGACCTGCAGTTTGAGTCCGTTGAGACCCTTGAGACCGGGCCGGGCCAGGATGAGGCGCCGGTGCCGGAATTCGATTCGGGCGACGGCGTGGAGGAGCTGGTCTTTGAAATGCACGAGGAGGAGCCCGCCCCGGCGGCGCAGGCCGTGGCCGAGGCCGGGCGACAGGATATCATGTCCGAGCTGCTGGCCAATGAGATCCCCCCGGACCTGACCGGCAGCGAGCTGGACGACATGCCCGCGGACATGTTTGACGAGTTGAGCGACGTGGCCGCCACTACCCTGGCCGACGATCCCGCCGCCGAGGACGATGACCTTGTGCTGGAGTTCGACACCGATGCCTCGCTGCTGGAACGTGCCAGCGATGAAGCCATTGCCGCGGCCCTGGACGAGGATGACCTGATCTTCGACATGCCCGAAGCCGACGCGCCGGCGGTGGTGCTGAAGCAGGAGCCAGGGGAGCAAGGGGAGGTTGAAGAGGTTGAGGACGACGACCTTGTCTTCCTGGACGAGGAGGTGTCCTCGCCGCCTGTCCCGCCTGTCCCGCCTGTCCCGCCTGTCCCGCCTGTCCCGTCTGTCCCGTCTGTCCCTGTCGCCGCCCCTGCGGCGGGCGGCATGATGGAGCCGGATACGGCGCCCGAGCTGTTTGAACTGTCGGACCTGTCGGGCTTGGCAGATCTGGAAGGAGAGGACGGCATCGACTTTGAAGACGCCTTTGACCTGGACGAGGAAGACGCCCTGGTCTTTGTGGACGAGGCCCCCCGCGGCGAGGCCCCGGGCAATGCCGTGCCCGGCGAAGACACACTGGGCGAAGACGTGTTGCTTGACTTTGATTTGGCAGACGAACTTTCGGAACACGAGTTTTCAGTCCCCGGGCTTGGCGCAGGTTCTGAAGCGCTGGATGCGTCGGCTTCTTCGCCTGCCGTCGCCGACCTGGAGGAACTGATCTCCTTTGAGCCAACCATCATGCCCGATCCCGACCGGCATCCCGCCGCGCCTGGCGACGACGGGCATGGGCCATTTTCCTACGAGGAGCAGCTGGAGCGGGATATCGCCGCCCTGGAAGACATCATTTCCTT
>JAIWOE010000097.1 GCA_020217165.1 Desulfovibrio sp.
GGGAATCACGCTACCAGCGCCCGGAAACCCCTGGCCTGGCCGCGGCCCTGGCCGGCGTGGCCCTGGGGCATGCCGAGGATCAGGACCGCCTCCAGGCCGGGGGTGTGGTGCTGGATGCCTTCTACGAGGCCTTGCGGCTGGGTCGCACCTGATGCAGGACGCTCAGTAGGAAATGATCTTGTCTGCCTGCTGCATCTGGGCGTACAGGAATTTCATGTTGGAAAGGGCCGCGTGCTCAATTGCGTCCACACCGTGGACGCCCATGCACTTGCCTCAGGCGGCCAGCACACCATCGCTCAAGGCAAAGAGCTTGGCCTGCTCGGCAATGGGAAACTGCTCGCTGTCGCCCTCATACAGGGACACGGCCGATCCGTTGAGGAAGATGCACACGTCCTCGCCCTCATTGAGCAGGAAGTTGCCAAACCGCAAGGCGTTCCATTTTATTTCCGGATCGTTGCTGGAAAGAATGAGCAGTATATGCATGGTCGATGCTCCTGTGTGGTTTGCATCGACATAGCCTATGCCTTCGCAGGGGTAAAGCCAGGCTCCAGGGCCGGCAGCCCCAGGGCCTGGTGGATGGCGTCAAGGCCCTGCTGCTGGACGAACCGGGCCACACGCACCTTGCCCACGCAGGTGGCGGCGTAATGGTCCAGAAAGCGGCGGACGAGGTCCAGGGCGTCGGCATCCTGCAGATCCGTGGCCAGCAGGTCGGCCACGCGGGGCTTGGTGCCACTGTTGCCGCCCACATACACGTGCCATCCCCGACGGCGACCCACCAGGCCAATGTCCCGAACCTGGCTTTCCGCGCAGCAGAACGGGCACGCCGACACGCCCAGCTTGACCTTGGCGGGAAACTCCCGCCCAAACACCAGGGCTTCCAGTTGCCGGCCCATGGCCAGGGAGTCCTGGGCGGCGTGGGTGCAATGGGCCACGCCGGGGCAGGCCTGCACATAGTTGCGGCATAGCTGGCCCATGGGCCCCAAAGCTTCCTGCAGGGACGCCAGCCGGTCCTGGGGAATCCCCAGCAGGATGAGCCGTTGGCCAGAGGTGATTTTCACGGCCTCCACCGCATGGTCCGCGGCGGCGTCGGCGATGCGGCGGAGTTCGTCGGGGGTGACGATGCCCATGGGCGCGCGAGGCTTTACGGCCCAGGTGGTCTTATGGCGCTGCTGGATGGCTCCGGGGATGACGGTCATGTGGGCTCCTTTGTGATGTCGATGCGCTCCGGAGCCGAACATAGGCGCCCGCGCCGGCAGCGCCCATGACGCAAGTCAAAAACGGAACGGAAATTCCACACGACAAAGACCGGGGCAGGGATTATTGCGGTCGCAAACAGCCCTCGGCGGCGTGCTCGCCGTGCATGACGATACGGTTGCGGCCGGCGTGCTTGGCGGCGTAGAGGGCCGTGTCCGCGGCATGGATCAGGGCGTCGGAGTCCATGTCCTGGCCGGGGAGGGCGCAGGCGCCGCCCACACTCACCGTCACCAAGGGGCTGACCTCGCTGGATTTGTGTTCCAGCTCCAGTTCTTCCACCAGTTGCTGCACCTGCTGGGCAATGGCCCTGGCGCCGGGAAGGTCCGTATTGGGCAGCAGGGCCACGAACTCCTCGCCGCCAAAGCGGGCCGCCAGGTCCGCCGGGCGGTGCATGGAGCCGGCCACAGCCTTGGCCACGGCGCGCAGGCAGACGTCGCCTTGCAGGTGGCCGTAGGTATCGTTGTATTTTTTGAAGTGGTCGATGTCGATCATCAGCAACGAAATGGGCCGCTGCTCTCGCCGGGCCCGCAGCCATTCCGCATCAAAGGCCTTGTCAAACCGGCGGCGGTTGGCAATGCCCGTGAGGCCGTCCAGGTTGGAGAGCAGTTCGAACTTGTCCTTCAGGGCCTCCAACTCCCGCTCCCGGGCCTTGCGCCGGTCGGTTTCCTCTTTGAGGCGCAGGGCGGCCTTCACGCGGGCGCGAAGTTCCATCAGGTTGATAGGCTTGGTGATGAAGTCGATGGCGCCGGCGTTGAAGCCGTCTTCCAGCACGTCCTTTTCGTCGCTGGCCGAGATGAGGATGACGGGGATGTCCTGCAGGTGCGGGTGTTCCTTCATGAGGCGGGTGGCGGCAATGCCGTCCAACTCCGGCATGTTGATGTCCATGAGCACTAGATCGAACTGGCGGCAGTCCTGGGGGGGGCGGGGGGTATCCCCGCCCGGGGATACGTCCGGGGAAGGGCAGGTGTCGGCCAGTATCTGCAGGGCCTTGCGGGCATCGTCCACCACAGCCATGTTCGTGTGCCCGCTTTTGGCGAGGCAGTGTTCCAGCTGCAGGGCGGCCACGGGAGAATCATCGACAATCAGAATGCGGTGCATGAATGCCCCTGAAAATGATGGGATATTTTTATAAAATTTCGCACAGTTGCACGTTTGAGTCAATGGGGTGGCGTGATTTTGTGTAAAAAAGTCACATGGCAGCCCGCAGGGGGGCGGTGCAAAAGCCTAGGCAAACGCGACGGTTCCTGCTAGGAATGTCGCGCCACAATCGACCCCGCAATTCCACTTTTCTATTCATCTGTTTTCTGCAGGAGCATCACATGCAGGCTTCGCGCCGCAATGCCGCCATTCGCAATGTTGCCATCATCGCCCACGTTGACCACGGCAAAACCACCCTGGTGGACGCCCTGTTCAAGCAATCCGGCCTGTTCCGGGAAGGCCAGGCTGTGGATGATCGACTCATGGACCGCCTGGAACTGGAACGCGAACGCGGTATCACCATCGCGGCCAAGAACTGCGCCGTGACCTGGAACGACACCAAGATCAACATCATTGACACCCCCGGCCACGCCGACTTCGGCGGCGAGGTGGAACGCGCCCTCTCCATGGCAGATGGCGCCATCCTGCTGGTGGACGCTGCCGAAGGCCCCCTGCCGCAGACCCGCTTTGTGTTGCGCAAGGCCCTTTCCGCGCACCTGCCTGTCATTGCCATCATCAACAAGATTGACCGCAAGGACGCCCGCGCCGACGAGGTGCTCAACGAAATCTACGACCTCTTCATCGACCTGGACGCCGAAGAGGAACAGCTGGAATTCCCCGTGCTGTACGCCATCGGCCGCGAGGGCCTGGCCAAGCGCAGCCTGGACGGCGAGGAGACCGACCTTTCCGCCCTGTTCCAGACCATTCTGGACCACATTCCCCCGCCATTGTGCGAGCCCGACAAACCCTTCCAGATGCTCGTCTCCGACCTGGGCTACTCGGACTACCTGGGCCGTTTGGCCATCGGCAAGGTTTTTTCCGGCCAGGCCAAGGCCGGGGCGGAACTGGCTTGCATCCCTGAATCCGGCCAGCCCAAAAGCCTGCGGGTGACCAAGCTGCAGCAGTGCCACGGCCTGGGATTTGTGGATGCCGTCGAGGTCCAGGCCGGGGACATCGCCGTGTTGGCCGGCATCGAAGACGTGATGATCGGCGACACCATCTGCGCCAAGGACACCCCCGTGGCCCTGCCGCGCATTCGCGTGGATGAGCCCACCGTGGCCATGCAATTCATGCCCAACAACTCGCCCTATGCCGGCCGCGAAGGCCAGCACGTGCAAAGCGCCAAAATCCGCGAGCGCCTGCAGCGCGAAACCCTGCGCAACGTGGCCATTCGCCTGGAGGAGGGCGAAGGCAAGGACGTCATGCTGGTCAAGGGCAGGGGCGAATTCCAGATGGCCATCCTCATCGAAACCATGCGCCGGGAGGGCTTCGAGCTCACCGTGGGCCGGCCCCAGGTCATCTTCAAGGACGTCGATGGCCAGCTGCATGAGCCCATCGAACGCCTCTACGTGGACTGCGACGAGGCCTTCCTGGGGGTGGTCACGGAAAAACTCTCCCAGCGCAAGGGCCGCATGACCAACCTGGTGAACAAGGGCACGGGCCGGGTGCGCATCGAATTCTCCATCCCCTCCCGCGGCCTCATCGGGTATCGCGATGAATTTCTGACGGACACCAAGGGCACGGGCCTGATGAACTCCATCCTGGACGGCTACGAGCCATACCGTGGCGATTTCCCCACCCGCTTTACCGGCTCCCTGGTGGCGGACCGCCTGGGCTCGGCCGTGGCCTACGCCCTGTTCAATCTGGAACCCCGGGGCGAACTGTTTGTGGAACCGGGGAATTTGGTGTATGAAGGCATGGTGGTGGGGGAGCACAACCGGGAAAACGACATCAACGTCAACCCGACCAAAGAGAAAAAGCTCACCAACATGCGGGCGTCCGGCAAGGACGAGAACGTCGTCCTCACGCCGGTGCGGCCCATGACCCTGGAGCGGGCCCTGCACTTCATCAAGGAAGATGAACTGGTGGAAGTGACGCCCGTCTCCATCCGCCTGCGCAAGATGGAGCTGTCTGCAGCCAAGCGGCACATGCTGGATGGCGCCAAGAAGAAGGCGGACAAATAGCGCATGAATTTTAGGGAATTTGGGCGGTGGATGCGCCTGAGGGGGGAGACTCCGTCATTGTCTTGACATCGCCCTGATTCCCGTCCATATCAGTTTGAGCCAACGCGTGGCGATTGTTTTACAAAATTGTTCATTCCCATTGGGGAGCCGAGCCACGATTCAAGGAGAAAAGCCTGCCACATGGCCATGATTGAAATCAAAGCCCTGAACAAATGGTACGGCGAGTTTCACGTGCTCAAGGATGTTTCCGAGACCGTGGAGCAGGGCGAGGTGCTGGTCATCTGCGGGCCTTCGGGGTCAGGCAAAAGCACCCTCATCCGCTGCGTGAACCGCCTGGAAGAATATCAAAAAGGCACGATCCTCATCGAAGGCAAGGATATCCACGACCCTGACGTGGACGTGAATGAGCTGCGCACGCACATCGGCATCGTCTTTCAGCAGTTCAACCTGTATCCGCATCTGTCCGTACTCAAGAACATCACCCTGGCGCCCATTAAGGTCAAAAAGGTGCCCCGGGCCGAGGCCGAACGCGTGGCCCTGGCCCTGCTGGAGCGCGTGGGCATTCACGATCAGGCCCACAAGTACCCGGCAGAGCTCTCCGGCGGGCAGCAGCAGCGGGTGGCCATTGCCCGGGCCCTGGCCATGAAGCCCAAGGTCATGCTGTTCGACGAGCCCACCTCCGCCCTGGATCCGGAGATGATCAACGAAGTGCTCAACGTCATGAAGGACCTGGCCCGCGATGGCATGACCATGCTCTGCGTGACCCACGAAATGGGCTTTGCCCGCGAAGTGGCGGACCGGGTGATCTTCATGGACGGTGGCCAGATCATCGAGGAAGGCGCGCCCCAGGCCTTCTTCTCCAATCCCAAGCACGAACGGACCCAGGCGTTCCTGCGCGAGATTTTATAACGCGGCGGCCGTCGCCCGCGGGCGCGGCCCTTGGCGGCATGGGCCGCCCGCACCATCATGACGAGGAGGCTGCAATGCGTAAGATTGTAAAGCTGTTGGCCATTTCCCTGGCCATGCTCGTTCTGGCCGCCCCGGCCTTTGCCGGCAAGCTGGAAAGCATCAAGGCTGCAGGCGTGCTCAAGGCCGGCGTGAAGGACTCCCAGGTCCCCTTTGGGTATGTGGATGAAAAAACCAGCAAGATCGTGGGCTTTGAAATCGATCTCGTGCAGGCCCTGGCCGACAAGCTGGGCGTGAAGCTGGATGTCAAGCCCGTGACCTCCGCCACTCGCATCCCCATGCTCACCCAGGGCGACATCGACATCATCGCCGCCACCATGACCCACAAGAAGGAACGTGAGGATCAGATCGACTTTTCCATCACCTACTTCCAGACCGGGCAGAAGCTGCTGGTGAAGAAGGACGGCGGCGTGAAGAGCGTGGCCGACCTGGCCGGCAAGAAGGTGGGCTCCGCCAAAGGCTCCACCTCCGAGCAGAACGTCAAGAAGGCCCAGCCCGAATGCACCGTGGTTTCCTTCGAAACCTACCCCGAAGCCTTCCTGGCCCTCAAGCAGGGCAAGGTGCAGGCCGTGACCACGGATGAATCCATCCTCCTGGGCCTGAAGAACAGCGACGAAAAGCCCGGCGACTATGAAATCGTGGGCGAATACATCTCCCCCGAGCCCTACGGCCTGGGCCTAGTGGAGAACGATTCTGACTTCCGCGATTTCGTCAACCTGACCCTCATGGAACTCTGGGAAACCGGCAAGTTCCAGGCCATGTACAACAAGTGGTTCGGCGAAGATACCCCGAACTACATCCCGCTGAACTGGCAGATGGAGCTCTGGCCCTAGGCCCCAAAAGACGACCTTTGGCGGCATGGCCCGGCGGGCACGCTCCCCCCGGGCCATGCGGCCTTCTTATGGCTTACACCGTGAACGAGGAACGCCTTGGCCTATTCATTTGACTTCGGCCTCGTGGTTTCAGGGGAATATGGCGAGTGGCTGCGCCAGGGCCTGCTGACCACGCTGCATATCTCCGCCATCTCCATCGTGGGGTCCCTGTTGCTGGGCACGCTGGTGGCGGTGTTGCGCCTCTCGCGCATCACGCCGCTGGTGTGGGGCAGTGCGGCCTTTACCGAGTTTTTCCGCAACACGCCCCTGCTGGTGCAGATTTTTTTCTGGTATTTCGGATCGTATTCCGTGCTGCCGGATTTTGTGAACCAGTGGTTGTACCAGCGGGACTTTGAATTCGCTGCCGGTGTCATTGCCCTGACCGTGTACACGGCGGCCTTCATTGCGGAAGACATCCGCTCCGGCGTGTTTGCTATCCCCAAAACGCAGCTGGAAGCCTCCCGGGCCACGGGCTTGTCCTTTTTGCAGGCCATGCGCTACGTCATCCTGCCCCAGGCCTTCCGCATCATCATCCCGCCGCTGATTTCCCAGTTCCTGAACCTGGTGAAGAATTCCTCCCTGGTCATGGCGGTGGGCGTGATGGAACTGACCTACATGGCCCGGCAGATCGAGGCGTACACGTTCCACGGCCTGGAGGCCTTCACGGTCTCCACGCTGATGTACCTGTCCATTTCGCTGGTGATCTCCTTCGCGGTCAACATGTACAACAAGCGCGTGCTCAAGATCGCGCCGCGGTAGGGGAAATTCATGCGCTGGGATGTCGTCGCCAACAACTTGCAATATTTCTTGCTGGGAGCCTGGCCCAATGGGGAGCTGGGCGGCCTGGCCATGACTATCCTCCTGGCGTTGGGGGGGATTTTCGGGGCCTTCTGGCTGGGCCTTCTGGTGGGGCTGTTCCGCATGTCCCGTTCCGGGCTCCTGCGCTGGCCGGCCTTTGCTTACATCGAGATCATCCGCGGCACGCCACTGCTGATGGTCATTTTCTGGTTCTACTTTCTTGCCCCCGTGTTGCTGGGGCACAGCCTGCCCGGCTCCTACAGCGCCTTGTGCGCCCTCATCGTGTTCACCAGCGCCTATATTGCCGAGATCGTGCGCGCCGGCGTCCTTTCCCTGCCCAAGGGGCAGATGGAGGCCGCCCGCTCCACCGGCCTCACCCGCGGGCAGGCCATGCGCCATGTGATTCTGCCCCAGGCGCTGTTCAACATGATCCCGTCCTTCGTGAATCAGTTCGTCAGCCTCACCAAGGATACCTCCTTGGCCTTCATCATTGGCGTGAATGAGCTGACCAAGGCCGCCACCCAGGTGAACAATCGCACCATGAACGCGCCCACGGAGATATTCATCGCCATCGCGCTGCTGTATTTTGTCATCTGCTACGTGCTGACAGCCTTCTCCCGCCGGCTGGAAAAGAAACTAGTCCGCTACCAGGCGCGGGGACGCTGAGGCTGCGACCGCATCGGGCTGCGCCTGCTTCACAGGGGGATCGTTCACTGGACGGTCCCCCCGTGTGCGTTGAGGGCGCCCCCCGAGAAAAATGCCCTTGAAAAGGGTCCCCCCCTTTCAAGAGTACGTTGCTCTAGCGGGCCAGGGTGAGCACGAAACGGAACAGGTCCGGGGAAAAACCCTTCGAACTGGCGGTCTTGCCTTCATAGATGTTGATGCGCCGCACCCGCAGGCAGTCCATGGATTCCTCATTGAAACCCCGCTCCAGGGTGGCGCCGCTGGTGTAGCCAGCGGCCAGGGCTGCCCGGCGCACGGCCAGGGAGTGGTCGCCGTTGGGGTAGGCCAGGGCGCGGACATCCCGACCCAGAGCCTGCCGCAACACCCGGCGGGATTCTTCCAGCTGGACGGCGCGGACCTCGGGGGAGGCGCCCGGCAACAGGACATGATCCACGGTGTGGGAACCGAAGACCACGCCGCGGCGCTGCATGTCCCGCACGTCGTCCCAGTCCAGCATGGCGTTGGCCATTGCGGTGGTGTCTGGCAGATGCAGCTGTCCCAGGCCATCCAGCAATGCCGTAGCCAGGCGTTCGCCGGCGTCCGGGGCTGATTGTTTGAGCAGGCGGATCAGCGCATGGGGATCCAGCATGCCGTGCCGCTGCTCTCGATGCTTCCGGTTCGCCTGGTTTGCTTGATCCCACAGGGCCGCCAGGTCCGGTGGCAGTGGGGGCGGCAAGGGGGGCGACAGTGGGGGCGGGGCCCCACGGAGGCCGGCACCGGCCTGCAGCTGACGCAGGGCATGGGTCAAGCGCTCCTGCCAGAACAGCCGGCCCGTGCCGATGAAGTTCGTGGTCAGGTACACCAGGGCCGGCAGGGCGTATCGCTCCAGGATGGGCAGGGCGATGGTGCGGGTGTCCCGCCAGCCGTCGTCAAAGGTCAGGGCCACGGCCCGGCGCGGCAAGTGCCCGCGGGCCAGCATCTCCAGGCCGTCTTCCAGGGACACCACGGCGTATTCCGCAGCCAGCAGGGACATCTGGCGGGCAAAGGTCTCCTCCCGCACCACAATATGGGGCGAGCTGAGCACCTCCGCCGCCCAGGCCTCGGGCACCACACGGTGGTAGCACAGCACCAACAGCCCCTGGCCACGCCGGACCAGCCTGGGGACGCCCAGGCGGTTAAAGGCCGAGGCGCCCAGCAGCTTGAGCCGGTGCTTCAAAGTCATGGCCATGTGTTCAGGTACTCCGTCACCCGCTGACCCCAGTCCGATTCTTGTTCCTTCAGGGAGCACAGGGCCTGCACCGTGCCCAGGATGCGCGCCGGAATCCCCAGCACGTCCAGCACGGGAATGAGGGTGATGACGGCGGCCAGCTGGGCAAGGCGATCCGCCTGTTCAATGTCCGGATGCTGGCGCGAGAACCACGTCTTGAAGGATTTGACACATTGCACCGCGGCAAAGAGCAGCCAGGCGCCCAGGGCCCAGGGCAGGACGGCCGAAGAGACCACCCCCGCCACCAGCAGCAGCCCCAGGGCCAGGTACTGGGCCACCCGGCGTCGGTTGGCCGCCACCATGGCCCGGGTGCGCAGGTCCCGCCGCTGGCTGCGGCAGCGGCGCACCAGGATGTTCCACACCCCTGGCCCGAGCTGCCAGAAGACCACGGCGTCCTCGGCAAAGGCGTAGCGGGGCCGCAGGCGATCCAGCTTGGTGACGAACAACGGATCTTCTCCAAAGCGCAGCCACTCAGGAAATCCCCCCACTCGTTCCCAGAGTTCCCGCCTGTAGCACACCGAATCCCCGCCGGCGGCGTATTCTTCAAAGGAAAACTCCTCCGGCGGCAAGTCGGGGGCAGGAGGGGTGCGCAGTCGCGGGCCGCGGATGGACACGGCCCCGAAAATGGAGCCGAGGTCGATGCGGCGGCCCAACAGCGTGGTCCAGATGGGCATGATCTTGCTGTTGCCGGTCACGTAGTCGGCAGTGCCATCCAGGATGGGGGCACGGATGGTGTCCAGCCAGCCCTCGTTGGGCAGGTTGCCGCCATCCACCTGGGCGATGAGGGGGGCGTCCGTGGCGCGAATGCCGGCGTTGCGGGCCGCCCCGGGGTAGGCTCCCGGCACGCGGATGGGGGTGAGCTGCGGATGGGTGGCCGCAAAGCAGGTGACGAATTCCCAGGTGCCGTCATCGGAGCCGGCGTCCACCACCACCAGTTCATCCTGGGGAGAAAGCTGGGCGTACAGGGTGGTGAGCAGGGCAGCCAAGCCACGCAGCTCGTTCTTCATGGGCACGATCACGGCAGTTTTCATGGACGTTCCTTTTTCCCGCGCAACTTGGCGCGCACCGCCTGGCCCAACTGGCGGCGGATCACGGTGAAGTCGCTTCTGGACAACAGCAACATGGAGGCCGGCGAGGCTCCGGTGATGCGGAAGAAGCAGACCAGGCAGGCGGCGGCCGAAAAGGTGTAACAGATGCTGGAGGTGATGGCCGCGCCGGCAATGCCCAGCCAGGGAATGGCGATGAGGTTCAATCCCACATTGAGAAACATGGACCACACGCTGATCCACGACGTCAACCCCGGCCGGTTCAGGCTGTACAAGTCGGCCTTAATGAGCTGGTACACCGCCAGGGACAGGATGCCCGGCAGCAGCAGCACCATGGCTGACAGGCACGGCAGGAAGTCGCGTCCGTACAGCACCAGGATCATGGGCTTGGCCAGCAGGCCGGCCAGCAGGAGCATGGGAGCCAGGACGGCCACGGTGTATTTGATGATGGTGGCCGAAAAGGCGCGGGCCGTGGCCTGGTCGTCATCATCGGCCATGGCCATGCGCAGGGGCATGAAGGGCAGGGCCACGGCATCGGGCAAAAAGAGCAGCACTTCGGCCAGGGAGACCGCGGCGGCATACTGCCCCAGCTCCTGCACGGGCAGGAAGTGGGCCAGCAGGAGCATGTCCACGCGGCGGGTCACGGCCCCGGCAAACTGGCTCACATTGCCCCGCAGGCCGTAGCCGATGGCCTGTCGGGCCAGGGACAGGCTCACCCCCAGTCCGCCGGCCTGACGGCTGAGCCGGCGCACGCACATGCCGATCATCAACAGCAAGGAGAGCACCCAGGCCCAGCAGGCCGCAGCCAGGGCGTCCCCGAGCAGGGGCCACAATACCAGCATCACTACCACGGGGGCTGCGGAATTCACCACCGAGATGAGATTGAGATAGCGGATGTCACTGGCCGCCATGAGCAGGTCTTCACACAGGTGCATGCCCAGGGTGAGGGGGATACCCAGGAAAATAAACAACGAAATTGCCTGGATGGCTTCCCAGTTGTTGGCCATGAACCCCGCCCCGAGGGAGTGCAGGGCCAGGGCCAGGCAGGCCAGCACCGTGCCCTGCAGCACGGCGTAGGCCATGGCGTTGCCCACCAGGGTGCCCAGGGGTTCCTTTTTGGTGGCCCCCAGGTACAGACTTCCCAGGCCGAAACCCAAATTGCCGAAGCTGACGAACAGGCCGGGAATGGTGTTCAGCAGGCCGAATATGCCGCGGGCTTCCGGTCCCAGGGCGCGGGTGATGAGCACATTCTTGCCGATGCGCACCCCCAGGTTGGCCACGGTGGTGAGCAGGGTGATGAATGCGAACCCGGTGAGGCGTTTGAGGGCGGCATCCAGGCCGGAAGACGGCGGCTCGGCTGCCGTCTCTGCCGTCGAGGAATGCGGGTGGACAGGATCAGTCATGGACGCCTCGCCAGGGTTTCGTACAATTCGGTCATGGCTCTCACCCTGACATGAAAAGAGAATTCGCGCTCCACCCGATCGCGCCCGGCCTGCCCCATGCGCCGGGCCTGGTCCGGGTTGGCCAGCAGGGCCAGGGCATGGTGTGCCAGGGTTTCGGGGAGGTCGTGCTCTCCAGCCGCAATCAACACCCCCGTCTCACCATGCTGCACCAAATCAGGCACACCGCCCACGGCCGTGGCCACTACGGGCACGGCCATGGCCATGGCCTCCAGGACGTTGTTGGGCAGGCCTTCGGTGCGGGATGGATTCACCAGCAGGTCCAGCCGGGCCAGAAGGCTGCGGATGGCGGATTCATCCAGGCGTCCGGTGAACACCACCCGGTGGGCAAGGCCCAGGTCTGCGGCCAGACGTCGGCATGGCTCCAGGCTTGGCCCGTCGCCGGCCAGCACGAATCCTGCCTCGGGGAGGGCGGATGCCATGCGGCCGGCCATCTTGACAAACAATTCCGGTGCCTTTTCCTCCGAAAGTCTGCCCACGTAGCCGATCCAGGGCCGCAAGGGCGGCAGCATGGCCAGGGGCTCTCCGGGGGGTGCTGGTTGCCAGCGGTCGGTATCCACGCCGTTGGGCAGGTAGCGCACCAGCGGGGCCCCGGCCTGCCTGGCGGCTGCCTCCAGGGGGCGGCTCACGGCCAGCACCAGGTCGAATCGCCTTAGGCACAGCCGGTCCAGCCGGGCATACAGGGCGCTTTTGCGGGAGCGGGGCGAGGTCCAGCCGTGCAGGGTGGTCATGAGGGAGGGGTGACCCGGCAGCAGCCGCAGCAGGGCGCCCAGGACGTCGCCCTTGGGCTCATGGCAGTGCAGCACGTCCACCCCCTCGCGGTGCAGCAGACGGCGCAGGGCCTGGAATTGCCACACGTCGAACAAAGATCGACCCGGGAGTTCCAGCAGGCAGGCGCCGGCATCCCTGGCCCGACGCCGGATGCCCTCCAGGCCGTCGCCCGGCCTGGTCAGGTAGATGCAGAGCAGGCGCACCCGGCGGGGGTCCATCAGCGCTGCTTCGGCAAAAATGGTCTTGTCCGGGCCGCCGCCTCCGCCGGTTGCGCTGCGCAGGTGCGCCACCGTGACGGGCGGGGGAGCGGAAGAGGCGCAGGCTGGTGACGGCATGGTCCCTGGGTGTGGATTGAGGATGGCGTGATGGTCCTTCGTCGCGTATGCTGCATCCTACCACCACCGTCCGAAGATGGGAAGAAAAGAGGCCAGGAGGGCGCGATGATTCACCGAATTTCCCTGCCGCTCCTTGCGGCGCTGATATGGCTGGCTGGAGTCGCCGGGGGGACGACGGCCCTGGCGGCTTCAGGATCTGCCGCGGAGCTGGCCCGGGTGCGGGAGCAGGTGCGCCAGGCCATTCTGGAGGAGGAGGGCGGTGCCAAGCCCGCCGATGTGGAGTGGATGGTCAGGAACCTGAGCGCCATGGGCCGCTGGCCGGATGTGGACTATCAGGACGAGAGCGCGGCACGCTGGAAACCCCGGGCGCACATGGAGCGGCTGCTGACCATGGCCGGGGCCTGGGCCTCCCCAGTGGGGCCCTTCAAGGGCAGCCCCGCCCTGCTGGATGCCTGCCGGCGGGCCCTGGATTTGTGGCTGGCCAAGGATTTCCAGTCCAAAAACTGGTGGTACAATGAACTCTCCATCCCCAAACGCCTGGGATCGGTGCTCCTGCTGCTGGAATCCCAGCTGGATGCCCCTCGCCTGCAGCAGGGCCTGGGCATCGTGTCGCGGGGCTGGTCCAGGGTGGAGCAGCGCGACGTCTGGGAGGCCAATCTCAATCAGGTGGACCGAGCCTACGTTCGCATCCTGCAGGGATGTCTGGAGAACAATCCACACATGCTGGCCGAGGCCTTTGCCTCCGTCACCTTCACCCTGGCCATGGACCCCGCCGAGGCCCGGAAATCGGGCGGCATCCAGCCTGACCTGAGCTTCCAGATGCATGGCCCGCAACTGTACACCGGGGGCTACGGCCTCGTGTATCCGGCCACCATCCTGGAAATTGCCCGCTTTGCCCGGGGCACCTCCTGGGCCCTCACGCCGACCCAGCTGGAGCATCTCCTGGCATACATGCTGGACCACCAGCGCTGGACCATCCGCGGCAAGTGGCTGGACCCGGCCACCATGGGCCGCAACATCTCCCGGCCCAACGCCGACGAGGCCGGCCTGTTGGATCGCGCCCTGGAGCTGGCGGCGTTGTTCGAGTCCCCCAGGCGCGGGGAGTGCGCGGCCTTTCGGGAGGAGATCAGGGCGCCGGGGCGCGGCGGCCCATCCGGGAATAGATACTTTTGGAATTCCGAATACATGGTCCACCGTCGCCCCGGGGTGCT
>JAIWOE010000098.1 GCA_020217165.1 Desulfovibrio sp.
CTTCCAAACCGTTTTCCAGGGCCTGGATGGCCAGGCGATGGTCAAAATGAATGTCCGCAATCAGGGGCACAGGGCTCTGGGGCCGGATGGCGGCCAGGGCGGCGGCGGCGGCCTCATCCAGCACGGCCAGGCGCACCAGGGCACAGCCGGCGGCGGCCAGGGCCTGAATCTGGGCCACGGTGGCGGCCACGTTGCGGGTGTCGGTATTGGTCATGGACTGGACGACCACCGGGGCGTCGCCGCCAATGCGCACGCCGCCCAGCACCAGCTGCCGTGTGGGCCGGCGGGGGGGGCGGAAGGAGGAAATCGATGGCTGCTGCATGGAAACGGGGGCTGATGCCTTTGGCTCGGGGTGCATGCTCCAGCCCACGTCCATACGTGAAAAGCCCCGGCAAGGGAAGAACCGAGCCTCGCCCTTTGCGCCAGGGAAGGCTAAAGTGCTGGCGCGGATTGTCGATACACTACACAAAGGCGGCACGGACGCCGCCTCGCCTTGCGTCGTACCGCGAGAAGTCCCGCGCTTCAACAAGGATGTGCCCCATGCGCGCCTATACGAATTTTCGCCTGTTGATGCTCATTCCCCTGCTCTGGCTGCTCCTGGGCCTGGCCACGGCATTGGCCCAGCCCGGCAATTCCCGCGACAGGAACTGTCCCCCGGGCTCGGACCGGCCGGAATGTCGCTCCCCCCGCCGGGCCGAGGGATCCGCCGATGAGCGCATCGTCTTCCCCTTTGACTTTTCCGCGGAATGCGCTTCCGGCGTCAGCGTCGCCACGGGGGGGGACTGCCCCCCGGGAAAACCGGTCATGCAGGATCCGCGCACCTGGCAGCCCGATCCCGGCGCCGTGGTGACCCTGGGCCCGCATCAGCATTCCATGGTCAATGGCGTGCCCGTGCCCATGCAGCCCGTGCAGGACATCCACACCGGCATGTACCTGCCCGACGGGCAGGGGGGCTACCTGTGGGTGGGGGAGAAAAACGCCATTCCCACCCCCAATCCCAATAACGAGGCTGCCATCGAGGTGCGCCTCAAGGTCAAGGAGCTGGCGGACCAGCTGCTCGGCAACGGCATGGGCCTGGGGCTGGTGGTGATGCCCTCCAGCTTTGTGCATCAGGACCGCTATGACGTCTCCTCGTCCTTCGGGCGATACGTTGCCGAGCAGATGATCCATGAGTTCACCAGCCGCGGAGTACGGGTCCGAGAATACCATCTGCAAAAAGCCATCGACATGCGGCCTGCCCAGGGAGACTTTGCCATGAGCCGCCGCGGGCCAGATGTGTCCGTGGCCAGCCGCAACGTGGCCGTGCTCACGGGCACCTATTATTGGGACAAGGAAAATGTCTTCGTCAATGCGCGACTGGTGCGCGGCGGCGACGGCGACGTGCTGGCCACCGGCAGCCTGGTGTTTGCCCAAACCCTGGTCAGCAAAAAGATGCTGGCCACCACCGGCCGAATGCTGGGCGAAACCTATGTGGGCGTGCGGGATTATGACATCATGACCCGGGGCCCGGGCCTGACGGACATCGACAGGGGTTTTGACATCAAATGACCTGCTGCTGTCCCCCCATTCAATCAAGGCAGGTGTCCCCATGCTGACCAGAACAGCCCTCTTTCTTCTCCTGATGCTGCTGTGCCTGCTGGCCGCCGGGTGCGAATCCTGGCGCAATCGCCCTCCCCGTGGCTGGCACGAACAGGAGGTGGCCTCCATTCCATACAACGAACACAGTCTGGTAAACTATCGCCTGGCCAAGCAATACATCGCCCAGGGACGGTACGAACTGGCCCGCTACCGGCTGCAGCAGGCCTTCAATGCCGCCCGCACCAAGCCGGAACAGCAGATGATTCAGCGTGAACTTGACAACTGCAATCGCCTGATCCAGGCGAACCGATAACGGAGGACAACGGCATGAAGCTCTTCACCCGTGTGGTGCTGCCCCTGCTGGCGGCGCTCCTGCTGGCCCTCCCGGCCGCCACGCACGCCCTGGCCGGCACCCTGCCCGCCCTGGCCCAGGCCCTGTCCGACGACCTGAACTATCAACTGGGGGAACAGATTGGCCTTTCCGGCGAAGTGGGCCAGGGCTACCGGCTCATCGTCACCACCCCGGTAAACCTCAACTCCCTGGAAATCGCCTCGCCCCTGGCCCGGCAACTGGCCGAGGAGCTGGCCACCAATTTCAGCAAGGCCGGCTTTGTCATTCAGGAAATCCGGCGGGGTAACACCATCCTGTTCCGGCCGGAGCAGGGCGAACTGCTGCTCACGCGGCGTGTGGGCCTGGTGAACGAGCGCAACATCCGCGGTGCCTTGATCATGGCCGGCACCTACGTGGCCACCTCGCGCCATGTCCGCTTCACCATCAAGCTCATGGACGCCGGTTCCAACGATGTCCTGGCCATGAGCTCCCTCTCCCTGCCCGTGGACCCGGAAGCCATGGAGCTGATGGACGATGGCAGCGGGGCGCCGAACCTGAGCATTGCGCCCTCGGTGCGCACCACCTTTCATCCGGGGACGCTGACCCTGCGCTGATCCTGCGCTGGCCCTGCTCAGGCCCTACTCGGGCCGGGGGCTTGGCCGTTGGCGAGCCCTATTCCAGCCGCAACAACGGCCCCGCGCCGCCCTCCCCTGCCTCACCGATGACCGCGGCCAGCTCGCCGCGGTCTTCCAGCATGCGCACTGCCTGCCCCAACAGCGGCCCCGGCACCCCCAGCACCAGGCCGCCGGAGGTTTGGGCGTCGAACACCAAATCCGTGCGCACGGGATCCAGCCCCTCCGCCACGGACACGGCCGAGGCGCAAAACCGGCGGTTGGCATGGCTGCCCTCGGGCAGCAGGCCCATGCCGGCCAGATCCAGCGCCTCCGCAATGCACGGCACGTCCTGCACGGACACGGTGATGGAGACGCCGGACGCCCGGGCCATCTCCAGCAGGTGCCCCCCCAGGCCAAACCCCGTCACATCTGTGGCTGCCGCCAGCCCCAGGGCGCGGATAACCTCCCCACCTGCAGCATTGAGCCTGCCGGCCCAGCGGAACAGCAGGTCTTCCAGGTGATCCTTATCTTCCCAGTCCGCCTTCACGGCCGTGGCCAGCACGCCGGTGCCCAGAGGTTTGGTGAGGAGCAAGACATCCCCAGGCTTGAGGCCGGCATTGCGGGCAATGCGACCAGGCTCCACCACGCCAGACACGGCCAGACCGTATTTAATTTCCCTGTCCTCCACGGAATGCCCGCCGGCAAGCACCGCACCGGCTTCCAGCACCTTGTCCAG
The DNA here is from genome assembly GCA_020217165.1 of Desulfovibrio sp. GTDB lineage: Bacteria > Desulfobacterota > Desulfovibrionia > Desulfovibrionales > Desulfovibrionaceae > Megalodesulfovibrio. Next base: position 3,260 of record JAIWOE010000098.1, read on the forward strand.
TCCCCCCTGCAACATGGCCTGCAGCACGGCCAGGTCCATCTCCTTGGCCGGAAAGCAGACGATGTTCATGGCCGACCACGGCTCGCCGCCCATGGCGTACACATCGGACAGGGCGTTGGCCGCGGCAATCTGGCCAAAGCGCCAGGGGTCGTCCACGATGGGCGTAAAAAAGTCCACCGTCTGGACAAGGGCCTTGCCCGGCGGGAACGTCAGGATCACCGCATCCTCGTTCCCGGACGTACCGGCCAGGATGCGCGAATCGGGCGGCACTTGCAGCCCGGCGAGCACCACCTCCAGGTCCCCTGGAGGAATCTTGGCAGCTCAACCGGCAGCGGCGGCAGTCTGGGTCAATCGCTTGGGAGAATGCATCAGACTTGTGTTTCCTTGTTGGGTAATGCGGCAGGGGCGCAATGAGACACCAGAAACTCGTGGCAGGTCCTGGCCGCCGGGAACAACACACGCTGGGAGTGAGTGATGCACCAAAATTCACGCTCCATGCGCACCGCCGGCAGGGCCACTTCCACCAGCTCGCCGCGGGCAAGCCAGGGTCGGGCAGCCAGTCGGGAGGTAACCGCCAGGCCAATGCCCGCCGCCGCACAGGACAACAGGGCCTGAGTGGAGGCAACTTCGATGGCCTGTCGCAGCTCACGGACATCCTTCCCGACCCGGGAAAGGGCCTGTTCCATGGCCTGCCGGGTGCCGGAGCCCGGCTCGCGCATGATCCAGGGCTGGGCCAGACGCTCCTCAAGGGACAATGCGATGCCTGCCCGCGGGAAAAATGGTGAGGCCACGCAGACCAGCTCGTCATGACACAGCAACGTAGCGGTGATGTCCGGCAGCTCCGGCCGGGCGCCCACCACGCCGAGCATGCATTCACCCCGGTCCACGGCCTGGATGACGGCCGCGGAATCCCCCGTGCGCATGCGGATGGATACATCGGGATATGCCTGCAGGAATGCGGCGAGGACTTCGGGCAGCAGGGAGCCGGCGGGAATGGTGGACGCCCCCAGGGTCACCTCGCCAGTGACGCGGTGCATGAGGCCGTGCACCTCGGCCTTGGCCAGATCCACCAGCCGAAAAATTTCCGTGGCGCGTGCATAGAGGGCCTTGCCCGCCGGTGTGGGCAGCACGGTGCGGCCCATGCGGTCGAACAGCCTGGCCCCCAATTCCTTTTCCAGGGTCTGGATATGGGCGCTGATGGTTGGTTGAGAGAGGAACAGGTCCTCTCCGGCCCGGGAAAAGCTCAACCGCTCATAGACCCTGCAAAAGGCTTCCAGTCTGCGGAAATCCATATCACGATCCTCCCTATCGAAAAATTCAATACCAAACCACAAAAAAAAGCAAGCCCTGAGGGAAACCTCAGGGCTTGCCAGAGGGATGCGTGATCCGTTGCTAGGCCTGGGCCGCAGCGGGAGCTTCGCTCGCAGGCGCCGTGGCTTCGGGCGCGGGAGCCGTCGCAGGGGCTTCCTTTTTGGCCGTGGGGGCGGCGGTGTCGCCCTCGTAGCGGGTGAACTCAATGATGGCCATGGGGGCGCAATCGCCGGTACGGGGCTGGCTCATGCGCACCACGCGGGTGTAGCCGCCGCCGCCGGCAGCAAACCGGGGGCCGATCTCGTCGAAGAGGGTCTTGACGAGGCCATGGTTGCCCAGCACCTTGTACGCCAGCCGGCGGGAGTGCAGGTCGTTGCGCAGGGCCAGGGTCACCAGCTTGTCGGCTACGGGGCGCAGCTCCTTGGCCTTGGCTTCGGTGGTCTGGATGCGGCCGTGGGTGATGAGGGCCTTGGCCATGTTTCGCAGCAGCGCCTTGCGGTGTTCCCAAGTTCTGCCGAGTTTGCGTCCGCGTTTGTTATGCCTCATGTTGCTCTTTCCTCTTGAGCCATTCCTGGTAGCGCTGCTCGAAGTTGTCCACTTTCAGGCCAAATTCCAGGCCCATGTCCTGCAGGACGCGACGGATCTCGTCCAGGGACTTGCGACCAAAGTTCTTGGTCTTGAGCATGTCGTTTTCGGTCCGCTGCACCAGCTCACCCACCAACGAGATGTTGGCGCTTTTGAGGCAGTTGGTGGCACGGACGGAAAGCTCAAGCTCGTCGATGGACTTGAAGAGGTTCTCGTTCAGGTCCGAAGACAGGGAGGAGCCGATGCCATCCTCCTGGGAGACCTCTTCATCGAAGTTGATGAAGACCGTCAGCTGATCCTTCAGGATCTTCGCCGAATAGGCGATGGCATCCTCGGGGGAGACGCTGCCGTCGGTCCACACTTCCAGAATGAGCTTGTCATAGTTGGTCATCTGGCCCACGCGAGCCTGCTCCACGGTGTACGCCACACGGCGCACGGGGGAGAAGCTGGCGTCGAGCTTGATCAGGCCGATTTCGTCGGAGAGCCCTTCGTGCATCTCCGCTGGCACATAGCCTTTTCCCATGCGAAGTTCCAGTTCCATGGACAACGGAACGTCTTCGGTCAGGGTCGCGATGTGCTGCTCCGGGTTGAGCACGACGACGTTATGCGTCTCCTTGACGGCGGCGGCAGTCACGACCCCGCGTTGATCCGCCTGCAGGAAGATGCGTTGCGGATCGTCGGAGCTCATGGCAAATCGCACCTGCTTGATGTTGAGGACAATGTCCGTCACGTCCTCCATCACGCCAGGGATGGTGGTGAATTCGTGCTGCACCCCTTCGATGCGCATGGCCACCGGTGCGGCACCCTGCAGCGACGACAGGAGCACCCGCCGCAGCGCATTGCCGATGGTGGTGCCAAAGCCGCGCTCCAGGGGTTCGCAGACGAACTTGCCATACAGCACGTCGGACTTGCCGTCGCGCACAATCTGCTCGGGCCTGACGAGTTCCTGCCAGTTCCGGGTGTTGATGAGCCGTTCGCCCTGTCTGATGAGCATGGTCCGCGGCCTTCCTTACTTGGAGTAGAGTTCGACAATGAGGTGTTCGGCGATGGGGAACGTGATGTCCTCCCGCTGAGGCAGGGCCTTCACGGTACCCTTGAAGTTCGCGCCGTCCACTTCGAGCCAGGCGGGGCAGCCACGGCGGGCGATGACATCCTGCGCTTCCAGAATCACCGGAATCTTGCGGGAGCCCTCGGCCACCAGGACCACATCACCAGGCTTGCAGCTGTAGGAAGGAATGTCCACCCGACGTCCGTTGACCTGGAAGATGCCGTGGCGCACCAGCTGGCGGGCCTGATCGCGGGAGTTGGCAAACCCCATGCGATAGACCACGTTGTCCAGACGACGTTCGATGAGGGACAGCAGGTTGGTGCCGGTCACACCCTTCATCATGTCGGCCTTTTTGAAGTAGGCGCGGAATTGTCCTTCCAGGATGCCGTACATGCGGCGCACCTTCTGCTTTTCGCGCAGCTGGACAGCGTAGTCGCTCATCTTGCGGCGCAGGCGGCCAGCCTGGCCAGGTGCGTACGGACGGCGCTCGTAGGCGCATTTGTCAGTGTAGCAACGGTCGCCCTTGAGGAAGAGCTTGGCGCCTTCGCGGCGGCAAAGGCGGCATTTGGCGTCAGTATAACGGGCCATGTATCTCTCTCCTGTTCCTCGAATCCCTTAGACACGACGCCGTTTGGGAGGACGGCAGCCATTGTGGGGGATGGGCGTGATATCGCGGATAAACGTCACCTTGAAGCCGGCGTTGTTGATGGCGCGCATGGCGGATTCACGGCCGGAGCCGGGACCCTTGACGTACACGCCCACGGTGCGCATGCCATGATCCTGGGCCTTGCGAGCCGCGGTTTCAGCGGCAATCTGCGCAGCAAAGGGGGTGGACTTGCGCGAGCCTTTGAAGCCGGAACCTCCTGCCGAGGCCCAGCTGATCACGTTGCCCTTCACATCGGTAAACGTGATGATGGTGTTATTGAACGTAGCACGGATATGGGCATGCCCAACCGGTACGTTTTTCTTCTCTTTTTTCTTTACAGTGCGCTTTGGCTTGGCCATGTTGCTCTCTACCTGTATGCTCGATCGTCGGGTTGCACAAGTGGTTGCGGCCGGGGGCTATTTCTTCTTCTTGGCCACAGCGCCACGACGCGGCCCCTTGCGGGTGCGAGCGTTGGTGTGGCTGCGCTGGCCGCGAACCGGCAAGCCGCGACGATGCCGCAAGCCGCGGTAGCAACCGATGTCCATCAATCGTTTGATATTAGCAATAATCTCACGACGGAGATCGCCTTCCACTTTGTGGTTGGATTCGATTTCCTTGCGGATCTCGTTCACTTCTTCAGGGGTCAGCTCGTCCGAACGCTTGGTCCAGTCCACGCCGGTGGCGTCGAGGATCTGCAACGCCGTATGCCGACCAATCCCGAAAATGTAGGTCAGCGCAACGTCCATCCGCTTGGAGCGGGGCAAATCAACGCCTGCAATGCGTGCCATCGTACTCTCTCCTTAGCCTTGCCGTTGTTTGTGGCGAGGGTTTTCGCAGATGATGCGCAGCACGCCCTTGCGCCGGATGACCTTGCATTTGGGACAAATCTTTTTCACAGAAGGCCGCACCTTCATGGCCTTGCTCCTTTTGCTGCGTCTCGTTGTAAACATTCGCGGCGCCCAGGGCGCCTCGTTGGCTTCCTATCGCCCTCGCGCATTCTTATCGAACGCTCAAAATATAGGGCCCGTCTTCGGTCACCGCCACCGAGTGCTCGAAATGCGCTGCAAGGCTGCGGTCTTTGGTGACCGCTGTCCAATTGTCATCGAGGATTTCCACCTCGCTCGCCCCCATGGTCACCATGGGTTCAATGGCCAGCACCATGCCAGCCTTAAGGGGCACGCCAGGCATGCCTTTGGGGACGAAGTTCGGGATTTCCGGTTTTTCATGCAGCCGGCACCCGATGCCGTGCCCGACGAAGCGGCGGACCACGTCAAACCCCGCCTGTCGTACATGCTCATGGATGGCGGCGGATACGTCATATAACTGGTTGCCTGGGCGAATCATGGCGATGCCGCGCATGAGAGCTTCTTCCGTCACCTGCAGCAGCCGCGTTGCAGAGTCTGAAATCACTCCCACCGGGAAGGTCCGGGCGGAATCTCCATAAAACCCTTCATGGATGACACCCATGTCCAGGCTGACGATGTCGCCTTCCTTGAGCACGCGCGAGGAAGGGAAGCCATGTACCACTTCTTCGTTCACAGAACAACACAACGCATAGGGGAATCCATGGTAGCCTTTGAAGGCAGGCTGCACATCGAATTCCTTGCACATGGCGTTGGCTATTTCTTCCAGCGCCATGGTTTCCACACCTGGTTGCACGGCCTGCCCCAACGCATCCAAAATGGTGCAGACCATGCGGTTGGCTTCCCGAAGAATACGAATTTCCTGGTCATTCTTCAGAAAGATGCCGCGAAATTTCTTCACTGCCGTCTGCCCCGGATGCGTCCTTTCTGCATCAACCCTTCGTATTGCCGGGAGATGAGATACGATTCAATCTGACCCATGAAGTCCATGGCCACCCCCACGACGATCAGCAAGCTGGTGCCACCGAAGTAGAAGGGAACATTGAACTGCCGGATCAGAAGCATGGGCAGCACGCAAATGGCGGAGATGTAAATCGCCCCCCACAGGGTGATGCGTGTGAGCACCCGGTCAATGTATTCCTGCGTCTTGGAACCTGGCCGGATGCCGGGCACGAAGCCGCCCTGGTTTTTCAAGTTTTCCGCAATGTCCTTGGGGTCAAAAATGATCGCCGTATAAAAGAAGCAGAAGAAGACGATCATGGCCACGAACAATACGTTATACAGCACGGTATTGGGTGAAAAGTAGGCCGCAACTTGCTGCAACGGCTCCCAGGTGGAGAACTGGCCGATGGTGGCCGGAAACATGAGCACACTGGAAGCGAAGATGGGAGGTATAACACCTGCGGTGTTTACACGCAAGGGGAGATGTGTGGACTGGCCGCCCATCATCCGCCGCCCCACCATGCGTTTGGCGTATTGAATGGGGATGCGCCGCTGGGCTCGTTCCATGAACACAATGAATCCGAGGACCACCGCCATCATGGCCAGAATCAGCAACAGCACCAAAAGATTCATTTCCCCGGTGCGGATAAGCTGGAAGGTGTTGATGATGGCACGGGGGAACCCGGCAACAATCCCAGAAAAAATGATCAGGGAAATGCCGTTGCCGAGTCCTTTTTCCGTAATCTGCTCCCCGAGCCACATGACGAAAATGGTGCCAGCCGTCATGGTCAGAACCGTGATGAGCCGGAAGCTCCATCCCGGTTCAAGCACCACGGGGGCGCCTGTGGGCGAGGCCATGCTTTCCAGGCCCACGGCAATGCCAAATCCCTGGAACAGGGTAATGAGCACCGTGGCGTACCGGGTGTACTGGGTGATCTTCTTCCGCCCGGCAGCGCCTTCTTCCTTCTGCAGCCGTTTGAGTTCGGGAACCGCCACCGTCAGCAATTGCATGATGATGGAGGCCGAAATGTAAGGCATGATCCCCAAGGCCAGGATGGACAGGTTGGAGAGTCCGCCGCCGGAGAACATGTCGAACAGCCCGAACAGGGTGTTTTTCATGCTGGCGAAAAAATCCTGGAGCGCAGAGGCATCGACGCCCGGCACCGGCACGTGAATGCCAATGCGGTAGACGGCCAGCAGCCCAAACGTCCAGAGCAGCTTCCTTTTCAGTTCAGGCAACCGCGCCAGATTCTCCACACCTGTCATAGCCATATGCGACTACCTACCCTTCCAGCGCCTTGGCGCTACCGCCGGCGGCTTCAATCTTGGCTTTGGCCTGGGCGCTGAAGCGGTGGGCTTCAATGGTCACGGCGGCGCTCAGTTCGCCGTCGCCCAGGATCTTCACCACGGCACCGGCCTTGCAAAGGCCGGCGGCGTAAATGTCGTCCAGGGTGATGACAGCCTGGCTGGCAAAGGTTTCCGCAATGCGGCCCAGATTCAGGGGCACGCACACGGTCTTGAACAGGGCGTTCTTGAAGCCGCGCTTAGGCAGGCGCCGGGCCAGGGGCATCTGGCCGCCTTCGAAGCCGGGGCGCTTGGGGCCACCAGCGCGGGCATTTTGCCCCTTGTTGCCCTTGCCAGCGGTGCAGCCCCAGCCAGAGCCAGAGCCACGCCCGACGCGCTTGCGTTCCTTGCGCTCCTCGGGGAAGGGATACAGATCGTTAAGACGCATGAGATTCCACCTCCACGAGATGCACCACACGATTAATCATGCCCCGGATCGACGGAGTGTCCTCATGGGCACGTGTATCATTCAGCTTACGAAGTCCCAGGGCCTTCAAGGTGGCGCGCTGCGCCGGCTTGGAGCCAATGGGGCTTTTTTTCAAGGTGATAGCGAGCATGACGGCGTCCTTGCTATGCTTCAAATGGTTCTGGCCAAGCTACTTGCGGGGGGTTTCCAGGGACTTGCCGCGAAGCTTGCCCACGGTGTCCGCATCACGCAGGGACGTGAGCCCGGCGAAGGTGGCCTTCAGGACGTTATGCGGGTTGTTGGTGCCGATGGCCTTGGTCAGGATGTCGGTGTCGCCCGCAGCTTCCATCACCGCACGCACACGACCACCAGCAATGCTGCCCGTGCCCTTGGAGGCGGGCTTCAAAAGCACGCGTCCGGCCCCGAAGACGCCCGTGGTCTCATACGGCAGCGTCCCGTCGAGCAGAGGGATCGTCTTCATGGTCTTGCGGGCGCGTTCCGTTGCCTTGCGAATAGCTTCGGGCACTTCCTGCGCCTTGCCGAGGCCGGCGCCAACCTTGCCGTTGCCATCGCCCACCACCACCAGGGCGCTGAAGCTGAGGCGGCGGCCGCCTTTGACGACCTTGGCCACGCGGTTCAGATAGACGATCTTCTCAATAAAACCGGATTCGTTGGTTTCCTGTGCGCTCACCGTTATGCTCCTGAATTCGCGTGCCTAAAAAACGAGGCCCGCTTCTCGGGCGCCGTCGGCCAGGGCTTTGACCCGACCATGGTACAAATAGCCATTGCGGTCGAAGACCACTTGTTCGATCCCCAGTTCCTTGGCCTTGCGAGCCACATCGCGTCCCACTTCCGCTGCCACGTCCTTGGTCAGGCTGGCAACTTTGATGGAAGAGGCCGCCACGAGGGTCTTGCCGGCCAGATCGTCCACCACCTGAGCATAAATGCTCTTGTTGGAACGATACACCACCAGGCGGGGCCGCTCGGGAGTACCGTTAATCTTTTTGCGGATGCGCATTTTGCGCTTAAGCCGCATTTTATTCTTGTCCATGCTCATGGCTGCACCTATTTCTTGCCGCCGGATTTGCCGGCCTTGCGACGGATGGTTTCATCCGAATACTTGACGCCCTTGCCCTTGTACGGCTCGGGCGGACGGATGCGGCGGATGGTGGCAGCAAATTCGCCCACCGCCTGCTTGTCCACGCCGGAAAGAGTCAGCTTGTTCCCTTCCGCCTTGGCTTCAATGCCTTTGGGAAGGTCCAGCAACACCGGATGGGAGAACCCGAGGGCCAATTCCACTGCCTGCCCCTTGACAGCCACCTTGTACCCCACGCCAATGACTTCCAGGGTCTTGGAAAACCCTTCCTTGACGCCGTGGATGCAGTTGGCCAGGAGGGTACGCCGCAAGCCATGCTGGGCGCGCGCCAGGCGAGAATCGTCGGTGCGGGAAACCGTCACCACGCCGCCCTCCACGGTGTAGGCCACCGAAGGATGCACGGGGGTGGAGATGGTCCCCTTGGGGCCCTTGACGTCCACCGTCAAGGGACCCACCGTCACTTCCACCCCGTCAGGGATGGGAATGGGGAGTTTGCCGATGCGTGACATGTGCGTTCTCCTACCAGACTTCGCAGAGCAGTTCGCCGCCCAGATGCTGGGACCGGGCAGCGTCGCCGGCAAGCAGGCCCTTGTTGGTGGACAGGATGCAGATGCCGAGGCCGTTCTGCACACGGGGGATCTCGGCCGCAGCCACATACACGCGGCGACCCGGCGTGGAGACGCGCTTGAGGCCCGCCACCACGGGTTTGCCGCGGTGATATTTGAGAGTCACGCGCAAGGCGTTGCCTTCCACGACGAACTCTTCGATGTAGCCCTCATCCTTAAGAATGCCAGCGATGGCTTCCTTGATCTTGGAGTGAGGGATGAGCACATCCTTGTGCAAGGCCTTGAAGGCATTGCGGATGCGCGTCAGCATGTCAGAAATGGGATCGGAAATGTTCATGGCGCGTTCCTTGCGAACACCAGGCTACCAGCTGGACTTGCGAACCCCGGGCAGCTCGCCAGCCAGGGCCATGTTGCGGAAGCAAATGCGACAGATGCCGAAACGGCGCAAGAACGCACGCGGGCGGCCGCAAATGGGGCAGCGGTTGTAGCCCCGGGACGAGAACTTGGGCTTGCGCCTGGCCTTGACTTCGAGTGACGTGCGAGACACGGGGAACTCTCCTTGCTTCTCTTGAGGGCCTTAGCCTTACTTCTTGAAGGGCATGCCCAAGAGGTCCAAAAGGACCTTGCCTTCCTTGTCGGAGGAGGCTGTGGTGACAATGGTGATGTTCATGCCTTTGACACCCTCCACCCGGTCGATCTCAATCTCGGGGAAGATGGTGTGCTCCTTGATGCCCATGGTGAAGTTCCCGCGGCCGTCAAAGCCCCGGTCGCTCACACCCCGAAAGTCGCGCACGCGCGGCAGGGCAAAGTTCATGAGCTTATCCAGAAAATCCCACATGCGGGCGCCCCGCAGGGTCACGCGGCACCCGATGGCCATCCCTTCGCGCAGCTTGAAGGCGGCGATGGATTTCTTGGCGCGGGTGACCACGGCTTTTTGGCTGGCGATGCGGGAGAGTTCACTCGCCGCATCGTCAATGAGTTTATGGTTCTGGGCGCCTTCGCCAAGGCCCATGTTCACGGACACCTTTTCCAGGCGCGGGATCTGCATGGAAGAGGAGTAGCCGAACTCCTTGAGGAGTGCGGGGGCCACCTTCTCGTGATACATCTTTTCCAAATGACACTGGGCCATGACCTACTCCATCACTTCGTTGCACTTCTTGCAGAAGCGCACCTTTTTGCCGTCTTCCATGAGCTTGTAGCCCACGCGCGTGGGTTTGGTGCACGCGGGGCACATGAGCTGCACGTTGGAGATGTCCAGGGGCGCTTCCTTCTCAAGGATCCCGCCAGCCTGCTGCCGGTACGGATTCCCCTTGGTATGGCGGCGCACCATGTTCACCTTTTCCACCAGCACGGCCTCCTTTTTGCGGAGGATGCGCAAGATCTTGCCGATCTTACCCTTGTCCTTGCCGGCGATGACCATCACCTTATCTTCTTTTTTGATGCGGCACTTGGCGAGCATGGCGGACTCCTACAGCACTTCCGGGGCCAAGGATACAATTTTCATGAAGTTCTTGGCCCTGAGCTCGCGCGCCACAGGTCCGAAGATACGGGTGCCCACGGGTTCGAGCTGGTTGTTCAAGAGCACCGCAGAGTTGGTGTCGAAGCGGATGTAGGACCCGTCAGTGCGGCGCACTTCTTTCTTGGTGCGCACCACCACGGCTTTCATCACGTCGCCCTTCTTCACCTTGGAATGCGGCATGGCGTCTTTGATTGACACAACAATGAT
>JAIWOE010000099.1 GCA_020217165.1 Desulfovibrio sp.
CCCCGACGCCCCGGGCGCCCCGGGCGCCCCAGTGCCGGCCGGCCCGGCGGCCGGCGGCTTTTTCTGCGACGCAGCCCAGCCGGCACAGGGGGAGAGCATGGCCCCAAGCAACAGCCCCCCCGCCAGGGCCAGGATCGTATATTGACGCAACAACATGCCCCATGGTGTACCGCAGACGCCGGGGCCAGACAAGATGCCCGCGGCGGTTCCCCCGCGCATCCCTTCCAAGGACCTCACATTTTCCATGACTGCTCCCACTCCGGAATCCCTGCTGCATGGCTTGGTGCTGCCGTTGGGCTCGCTCATCGTGTTCATGTCCATCAGCCTGCTGGTGGCCAACATCCTGGAAGCCATGAACTGGACGCGATTTCTGGCCCGCCTGGCCGCGCCCCTGGTGCGCCTGGGACGGTTCAAGGACGTGTCCGGCGCGAGCTTTTCCCTCGCTTTTGTCTCCGGCTTTGCCGCCAACACCATGCTGGCGGAGAGCTACGAACGCGGCACCCTCTCCCGCCGGGAACTGATTCTGGCCAACCTGTTCAACAGCATGCCCACGTATTTTTTGCATCTGCCCACCACGTTTTCCCTGGCCGCGCCGTTTTTGGGACCCGTGGCGGCCCTGTACGTGGGACTGACCTTCCTGGCCGCCATCCTGCGCACGGCCGGGGTGGTGGCGGCCGGCCGGCTGTTCCTGCCGCCCATTCCGGAAGGCTGCGTGGTCTGCCGCCTGGACGAGCACAAGCCCCGCACCCCATGGGAGGCCCTACGCAAGGGCTGGCACCGCTTTCAGAAACGCATCCGTAAGGTGGTGCTCATCACCGCGCCCATTTACACGGCCATGTACTTTGCCCGCATCTGGGGCATTTTTGACGCCGTGGAGGACTTCCTGGCCACCCATGTGGGCAGCCTGGGCTTCCTGCCGCCCCAGGCCTTGTCCATCGTGGCCTTTCACCTGGTGGCGGAAACCACGTCCGGCCTGGCGGCGGCCGGCGCCGTGCTGCAGGGGGGGAGCTGCCAGCTAGGGTGGTGGTGCTGGCCCTGCTGGTGGGCAACATCCTGTCTTCACCCATGCGAGCCTTCCGGCATCAGTTTCCCTATTACGCAGGAATTTTCAAGCCCGGCCTGGCGGCGCGGCTCATTGTGTACAGCCAGCTGCTGCGTGCGGTGAGCATTGCCCTGGTGACGGCGGGATTCGCCTTTTTTTCGTCCTGAATACTTTCAAATCCCTACGGCTTTGGATATGGAGCCCTGAGCGGCCATCGCACAACCTTTCAACAGGAGCACGCCACGTGCAGTTCACGCCCACGGACCTTCCCGGGGTCTTCCTCATCAAGCCCAAGGTGTTCGGCGACGAACGGGGCTTTTTTATGGAAAGTTTCAACGCCCGCCTGTTCGCCGAGCAGGGGCTGGATATCCCATTCATCCAGGACAACCACGCCAAATCCGCCGCCGGGGTGCTCCGAGGGCTGCACTTCCAGCGGCCGCCCATGGCCCAGACCAAGCTGGTGCGGGTGACCGCCGGCAGCGTGTACGACGTGGTGGTGGACCTGCGCAAGGGCTCGCCCACCTACGGGCAATGGCGCGGATTCACCCTGACTGCGGAGAACTTCCTGCAGTTGCTGGTGCCCCAAGGCTTTGCCCATGGCTACGTGACCCTGGAGCCGAATACGGAATTCCTGTACAAGGTAGACAACTACTACGCCCCGGACCTGGACGGCGGCCTGCTGTGGAACGACCCCGACCTCGCCATCGACTGGCCCGTGGATGCGCCCACCCTGTCCGCCAAGGACAAGGTATTGCCGCGGCTCAAGGATTTTGATTCCCCCTTCCTGTTCCAGGCCTGACCCGGCTCGTCACAAGGAGACACGCGCATGAGCGACGCCCCTGCCCCCCAGTCCCCCACCCGCGACCACCCACTGAGCCGCTGCCAGGCCGTCATCCTTGCCGGCGGGTCCGGCACCCGCCTGTGGCCCCTGTCCCGGGCCATGCTGCCCAAGCAGCTCCTGGCCCTCAAAGGCAGCCGCACCCTGCTCCAGGAAACCGTGGACCGCTCCATGGCCACCTTTCCCCCGGATCGCATCCACGTGGTGACCAACGAGGAGCATATTTTCGAGGTCAAAAAGCAACTCAAGTCCATCGGCTCGGACCTGACGCCCAATGTGCTGTCCGAGCCCATGGGCAAGAACACCCTGCCGGCCATCCTGCTGGCCATGGGCTCCATTGCCGAGCAGGACCCCGAGGCCCTGGTGGCCGTGTTCCCCTCGGATCATTTCATCCACCATCCGGAAAAGTGGACCGCTGCCCTGGCCCGGGGCTGCGAGCTTGCCGCCCAGGGCTGGTTCGTCACCTTCGGCATCATCCCGGACAAGCCGGAGACCGGCTACGGGTACATCGCCAAGGCCGAGCCCCTGGGGCAGATGGCCTTTGAGGTGGGCGGATTTGTGGAAAAGCCGGACCTGGAGCGCGCCAAGGCCTTTGTGTCCAGCGGCGGCTACCTGTGGAATTCCGGCATGTTCGTCTTCAGCCTGCCGGCGTTCCTGGAGGCCGTGGAACGCTTCCAGCCCGAGCTGTTCAAATGGTGGCAACAGCGGCAGGAGCGTCCCCTGGTGGCTGGTTACAGCACCCTGCCGGACATTTCCGTGGACTACGGCATCATGGAGCAGGTGGACCGCATTGCCATGGTGGCCGGTGACTTCGGCTGGGACGACCTTGGCAGCTGGGAAGCCCTGTACCGCCTGGGCGTGAAGGACGAGCACGGCTGCGTGGTGGAAGGCGACGTGCTGGCCGTGGACTGCAGCAACTCCCTGCTCTTCTCCCGCGGGGCCAAGCTGGCCGCCGCCGGGGTGGAGAACATCATTGTGGTCCAAACCAAGGACGCCACCCTCGTCTGCAGCATGGACCAGGTGCAAAAAGTTAAGGATATTGTGCAGTTGCTCAAGACTCAGGGGTCGCCCCTGGTGACCACCCACGTCACGGTGCATCGCCCCTGGGGCAGCTACACCGTGCTGGAGGAAGCCTCCTTCTACAAACTCAAGCGCATCGAGGTGCTGCCCGGGGCCAAGCTTTCCCTGCAGATGCACCACCATCGCAGCGAGCACTGGGTGGTCATTTCCGGCACAGCCCTGGTGCAGGTGGGCGAGGAGGAACGCATTCTGGTGGAAAACCAGTCCGTGGACATCCCCAAGGCCACCAAGCATCGCCTCTCCAACCCCGGCAAGGTGCCCGTGGAGATCATCGAAATCCAGAATGGCCCCTACCTGGAAGAAGACGACATCGTGCGCTTTGAAGACGTGTATGGCCGCAAGCCCGCCGGTTAGGGGTGCGTCCTCAACATACGTGTCCATAAAAACGCACCACACAAGGCCGCCTGCAAGGCGGCCCTGAGCCGCTGGCTCCGCGAGTCCGCCAACATCCACGCATGTTGGTGGACGGTCTTCCCCGAAATAAGGTGGTCTTTCTATCACCTTATTTCGGGGACGTCACATTGGAGGTGCGTCAACACAAATGCCTTCGCAAACCGGGTGAATTCCTCTCCCGGCATTCCCTGTGGTGCATCAATCCGCAAGCAGGATGACCGCAAAGGCCTCGAACATCACCCAGATGCGCTGCCCCTCGAGCAGGGCCAGGGCAGTGGCGCTGTCGTTGGTGATGACAGCGCACACCTGCACCCCATCCGCGAGTTCCGTTACCACTTCCGTACACAGCTCACCGGCCCGAAGGTGCCGGATGATGCCGGCAAACCGGTTGGCGGCGCTGACCTGGGGCGCTGCGTCCCCCCGGGCCAGCATCACCCACGGCGCCTTGACCATGGCCGTGGCGTACTGCCCTTCCCGCAACTGCATGCTGCGCACGCTGCCATTGGTGATGATGGCGGACACCGGGTAGCCCCCCAGGGTGGTCAGCTCCACCTCGGATTGGATGTCCCCGGCCCGGATGCGGGCCACCCGGCCAAAGAATGTGTTGCGCGCGCTCAGACGCCGGGCGTTCTCCCGCCGCAGGTGCTCGCCCAGGATGCGGCGGGTGGCGTCGTCGGAGAATTCCAGGAGGCTGGCGGCCAGATTGGCCGTGCCCTGGCCCAGCACCTGCTGCACAATGGGCAGGGGCATGCCCCCCTGCAGCAGCTCGATGGCCCGGGAACGTCGCAGGGCCGTGGGATTGGCCAGTTCCTTGGGCAGGCCAGCCTTTTGGCCCACCTCCTGAAACTTGCGGCGCACGTGGCCCTGGTCCATGCGGAACACGGCGCCGCGTACGGCGGCGTGGGCCGGGTCATCCAAATAGGCGGCCAGTTCCAGGGCGGCCTCCCGGGGCAGCTGGACCTCGCGCGCGGCACCGGCGTCCGCACCTCCATGAAAGCGGATGCTGGCGTTGTCCAGCCGGATGTCGGCGCGGTCGTCCAGGTTCAGGGTTTCCTGCAGCCGGGCCCCCGTGTAGCGCAAGACCAGAAAGAGACACCAGACCCGTCCCCGTGCGCGCCGGGTGGCCTGGCCCGGAGTGGCCTTGTACCACTGGGCAAAGGCGGCGGTGAAGGCCGCCAGCTGCGCGGCGTCCAGATACTTCACCCCCTGGGGCACCTGGGCCCCAGCCAGGGGAGATGCTTTCGGGCGATGCTGCGTGCTCATTGCGCACAACATGCGCTGCTTTTGCCTGCCTGACAAGGGGGGAGGCAGGGAGTTTTCGGGAAAATCACACGAATAATAAAAAATCCGTGACAATTTATCAAAGGCATCGTAAGGTCATCCTCAACAGACTACAACCATCCATGCGGGGCAGGCTCTGCGTGCCAGCACCCCGGCGGAGATGGAGGCACGCGCTGGAGGCTATCATGCTCTTCCCGGTATCCGGCATTGAAGTCTCACCGTTTGTCCCGCCCCTGGTGGCCTGCGTCATTTCTTTTTTCACGTCCATGGGCGGCGTGTCCGGGGCGTTCCTGCTCTTGCCCTTCCAGGTTAGTGTGTTGGGGTACACCAGCCCCTCGGTGAGCTCCACCAACCAGCTGTACAACATCGTGGCCATTCCCAGCGGCGTGTTGCGGTATATCCGCGAGGGCCGCATGGTCTGGCCCCTGACGTGGATCGTGGTGGCCGGCACCCTGCCCGGGGTCTTGTTGGGGGCCATCATCCGGGTCAAGTACCTGCCTGATCCCGGGAGGTTCAAACTGTTTGCCGCCCTGGTGCTGCTCTACATCGGCGGCCGCATGCTTCGGGATCTGCTCAAGGCCAAGGCCCCTGGTCAAACCAAGAACTCCAGCGAGGCGCGCTTTCAGGCGCTGGTGCAGGCACATCGCACCCGGCAGGCCGAGGCAGGCAGGCAAGGGGGCACGGTGCTCCCCGTGGCCTGCGTGAAGCACTTCACCCTGAAGTCCATCTGCTATGAATTTTACGGCGAGGTGCACACTGCGCCCACCCTGGGCATTCTGGTCCTCAGCGCCATTGTGGGCATTGTGGGCGGGGTGTACGGCATTGGCGGGGGGGCCATCATTGCGCCGTTCTTTGTGTCGTTCTACCGGCTGCCGGTGTACACCGTGGCCGGGGCAGCGCTCATGGGGACGTTTGTCACGTCGGTGGCTGGGGTGGCGTTTTATCAGCTCATCGCCCCGCTGTATCCCACCATGTCCGTGGCGCCGGATTGGAAGCTGGGCATCCTCTTCGGCCTGGGCGGCATGGTGGGCATGTACCTGGGGGCGCTGTGCCAGAAGTATGTGCCGGCCAAGTACATCAAGTGGATGCTCAGCGGGCTCATCCTCTTCCTGGCCGTGAAGTATTTGGCCGAAGCCACCTACTGACGGCACTGGCACCAGATGCCCAATGACGCCGGGGAACGCCTGCGGGCGCTCCCCGGCGGTGTCGAAACTACTGCGGCAAGGTAAAGGGCGTGAGGGAAACGGCCTCCCCGGGCAGCCAGGTGATGCCGAAATTCTCGCCGTCGGTGGTGGTGATGAGGCCTACTTCCACCGTAAACGGCTCCTGCTTGGTCAACTCCACATCCTGTTCCACAATGAGGAACCGTTGGAAGGCCGTCAGGTCAATGCCTTCCGCGCCCACCTCGGCCGTGGCATTCATGGTGCTGTGCCAGGGCGGGGTTTGAATGATGAAATTGCGGATGAGCATTTCCCAGCCCTTGGGCAGCAGGGGCGCCACCAGTACGCTGCCGCCCTGGACGCGAACATCAAAGCCCATCACCACCGCGTCTTCCTTGAGGTTCGCCTTGTCCACGGAGACCACGAACATGGGGGACGGAGGTGGTGCGTCCTGCGCAAGCGAGACCACCGGCATGAGGACGAGAAGCAACACAGAAAGCAGCGTGCGTAGATGCATGATCATCCTTCCTTGCTGACTTGCAGAAACCCGGCCCGGGCCCCTTCAATAACGGCTTCGTCCACGCAATATGCCAGGCGCACGAAGCCCGGCATGCCGAATCCGCGTCCTGGCACGGCCAGGATGCGTTGCGCTTGCAGTTTTGCCACATAGGCCAAATCGTCCCCCCCGGGCGCCTTGGGGAAGAAGTAAAACGCGCCCTTGGGCAGGAAAAACTCCACGCCGGCTTGGCGCAGCACGTCGGCCATGCAATCCCGCCGACGCTGATACACCGGCACCTGCTGGGAATCCTTCAGCGCCTCCAGGCAGCGCGCCGCAAGCAACTGGCCAATGGCCGGCGCATTGACGTACCCCAGGATGCGGTTGGCCAGGATCACGCCATCCAGCAGGCCCTGCTTGCCCTCCATGGCCGGGTTCACCAGCAGGTAGCCCACGCGCTCCCCGGCCAGGGAGAGGTTTTTGGAGAAACTCGTGGCCACCACGGCATGCTCGTAATAGGGCAACACCGAGGGCACCACCAGCCCGTCATAGGTAAGGAAGCGATATGGCTCGTCGCACAGCAGGAACACCGGGCGGCGCTGGCGGGCGCTGGCCGCGCGCAACACCTCGCCCAGGGCCTTGATTTCCTCGGCAGCGTACACTTGGCCCGTGGGGTTGTTGGGAGAATTGAGGATCACGGCCCGGGTTTCGCCTTGGCCCAGGGCCGTGGCAATGGCCGTGAGATCCAGGCTAAAGTCCGCCTCGTTGCAGCACACGACGTCCAACACCCCGCCATGGTTGGCGACGTACGCGCCGTACTCCACAAAATAGGGGGCCAGGGCCAGCACACGATCCCCTGGCTCCAGCACGGCCCGGAAAAAGGCGTTGATGGCGCCGGCCGCGCCGCAGGTGACCACCAGATCCGAGGCCGCACAGGCCACGCCCTGTTCCGCCGTGGCCAGACCGGCCAGGGCTTCCCGCACCTGAGGATACCCGGCATTGGGCATGTAGCCCAGGGCCATGGGCCGGTCCATGGTGGCGGCGATGTCCCGCAGGGCCTGGGCCACGCCGGGCGGGGGCGGCAAATCCGGATTGCCGAGGCTGAAGTCGTATACCTGGTCCGCTCCGTACTGGGCCTTGAGGGCCGCACCTGCCTCGAACATCTTGCGAATCCAGGAAGATCTGGTCAACGCCTCGGCCACGGCCGGGGCAAGCAGGGAACAGTTCACGCACCTTCTCCCAGCAGGCGCACCGGGCATCAGGGGATATCGATGCCCAGGGTGCGGTATTCGTTGAGTTTATTCCGCAGGGTGCGCACGGAAATGCCCAGCAGTTCCGCCGCCTGCGTGCGGTTGCCGGACGTCTGCTCCAGCCCTCGCATGATCATGATCCGTTCCATTTCCTGCAGTGGAATGACCTTGCCGCCCAGCATATGTTCCAAGGCTTCTCCGGAAAGGGGAGCCGCCAAGGGCTCGGCGTCCGCATCCAACGGCAGGGCCGCCGCCTCTTCCTCCGGGGTCCAAGAATCGTCATCCAGCAAAAAATGCATGGTGGCGATGGGGCCGCGGCCGGCCAGGAGTACGGCCCGTTCCATCAGGTTCTGCAGCTCACGCACGTTGCCCGGCCAATGGTAGGCCATGAGCCAGTCGCTGGCCTCTCGGGAGAAATCCAGCCGCGCCAGGCCGTACTGCTTGCAAAACTTGTCCACGAAAAAATGGGCTAGCAGCAGCATGTCATCGCCCCGCTCCCGCAGGGGGGGAAGCTTCAGGGGGATAACGTTGAGCCGAAAATACAGGTCCTGGCGGAACTTGCCTGCCTCCACCCACTCCTGCAGGGAGCGGTTGGTGGTGGCCAACACGCGCACGTCCACCTTCACGGATTCGGTGCCGCCCACACGGTCCAGCTCGCCTTCCTGCAGCACGCGCAGGAGTTTGGCTTGCAGGCCAAGGTCCATCTCGGAAATTTCATCCAATAAGATGGTGCCCCCATGGGCCAGCTCAAACTTGCCTGGCTTGCGGGCAATGGCGCCGGTAAAAGCTCCCTTTTCATGGCCGAAGAGTTCGCTTTCCAGCAGATGTTCCGGCAGGGCCGCGCAGTTGACGGCCACAAAGGGACCCTGGGCACGGTCGCTCATGGAGTGGAGGAAACGGGCGAACATCTCCTTGCCGGTGCCGCTTTCTCCGGAAATGAGCACCGTGGCCTTGGAGGGCGCCACCTGCCGCGCCAGGGCCAGCACCCGGGAAACCACAGGATGCTTTCCAATGATATCAAATGATTGCATTTTATAAGGCGATTTTTTCTGCGCGGCGGCGGCAGGCGATTCGACCCTGGGCGTGGCGGCGATGATCTTTTCCGCATCCAGGGGCTCCAGCCAGTAATCCTGAGCGCCCTGCTCCAGAAAACGCTGGGCCTCCTCGGGCGAGCCCTTGTCCGTGATGACAATGACGGGGGGGAAGCCCTCCTCCCTGGACGCCTCGGCCAGCAGCTCCTCCACGCGATATCCCGGCAGCCGCGGCCGCGAAAACACCAATGCCGGGCGGCGCTTCTGGATGAGGGCCAGTGCGCCGCGCAGGGATTCCGCCAAACCGGACTCCAGCCCCTCTTCCTTTAACGTGGAGAAGAGCGGAGAAATGGTGGCCGCCGGAGCCAGAAACAGCAACGTTGCAGACATACCTGATGCATACCCTTATTCCCCGGCGCTTTCAACGGCCTGCAGCCCCTGGAAATCATCCTGGCCAGGGTTTTCTTCTTTACCACCCCCCTGCTCCTTGGCTATTCTCATGTTATGGATCAACAACGCGCCCTTCAACTGCTTCAGGCTGTGGCCGCAGGCGAACGCACCCCCCGTAGCGTACTGGACGAGCTTCGGCTTGGCCCCTTCAAAGACGCCCTGCTGGCCGCCGAAGGCCTGCACCTGGATGCCCACCGCGCCTTGCGAACCGGCCATGGCGAAGTGGTTTTCGCCCCGGGCAAACCCATTGCGCGACTGTTGGCCGCCATGAAGCGCCTGCAGGAGGCCGGCCCTGCCCTGGCCACCCGCGTGGACCCAGAGCAGGCCGAGGCCCTGTGTCAGGCCTTTCCTGATGGCGAATGGTGGGCCGACGCCCGCTTGTTCGCCTGTAACAGCCCGCAATCTCTTCGTATAGGCGCGGACGACAAGGAGATGGCGACCGACGCCGCCCTGGTGGTGGTCACCGCCGGCGCCTCCGACCTGCCCGTGGCCCTGGAAGCCGTGGGCACGGCGCGATTTCTGGGCCTCACCCCTGCCCTGGTGGCCGATGCCGGGGTGGCCGGGTTGCATCGCCTCACACCGCACCTGTCCCTGCTGGGCAACGCCCGGCTGCTCATCGTGGTGGCGGGCATGGAAGGCGCCCTGCCCAGCGTGCTGGCGGGCCTGACCGGCCGCCCCATCCTGGCCGTGCCCACCTCCGTGGGCTATGGCGCCAGCTTTGGCGGCCTGGCTGCGCTGCTGGCCATGCTCAATTGCTGCGCGCCAGGGGTGGCCGTCTTGAATATTGACAACGGCTTTGGTGCAGCCACCATGGCCGCAAAACTGCTCGGCTGATTCAACGCAGCTTACTCCAAAGAAATATTCTTCCGCCGAATGGTGTTGCACGCGACCTTCCGGCACCAGCCGCAACGGGCGCAATCCTTGTCGCACGCGCTGACCACGGCATGGAAGTCCCCTGGCAGTCGGTGATTGCTCAAATGCAGGCATCCTGCCAGAGCCTCGGCGGTATCCAGTAATTCCAGGAGATTGCCTTCGTATCGGCCGGCAACGTAGGCCCGGATTACCATTTGCATGGCCCGCGCTCCCCGGGAGCGCCCCCCGAGCTTGACGCCATCCGCCACGCCAGCCAGGAGCGGGAGATCCTCGGGACGGATGAAGGGCGAAGCCAGCACACGCCACGGCTCGTCCCAATACCGACGCAAACATGCTGCATCCTGTAATGTTTTGAACACGCCGCCCCCTGTGTGCCCGTCGCAGCGGGCGCATGCCATCAAGGCATCATGGGCCGGCTTGTACGGGCATTGCCACAGGCAGCCCTCGTTGGCCAGCAGGTGCAGGGCGGCGCCGGGCAGTTCGACCCGCATGGCGTGACGGAACTCGGCCAGGCGCGCCGGGATTCGATTCAATGCCCGGTCCGGCACCAGTATCCTGGGGAGTCTGAACCCTAGAGACTCTGCCATTTCAAGGTGTTGTCTTGCCTTGTCCCAGCTGTCCAATCCGCAATTCACGCTGGGTACCGCCTCCAGCGCCCGGGCCAGGGTTGGTGCATGTCGGGCCAGGGCCGTGAGCAGGATGGCATCCGCATAGACCACCCCGGCCACGGTCCCTGCGGTCAGCACCGAATCCAGCACCGCTGCCAGTCGTGCGCAACCGCTTGCCGCATACGCTTCCGGCGAGTGAAACCGACTGTTCAACAACAGATACACCGGAGCAGGAGAGGCCTGCACCATGGCAAAAAGCATATTCTCAGGCAATGCCTTTCCGCAGGGACGAGCATCGGAAACTGCATGCGTGTGCAGCGAGGCATACACGCTATGCACCCTTTCGCCCAGACACCCCAAAAATGCCGCATATTCCTGGTCCGGCAACAACGGAAGGTGTAAATCAAAATGACGTTGCTGCATGCCTTGCGCCTCAAGGATCAGTGCATCAGGGGCTCCACCCTGCAGGCAAGTTCATCCAGCACATGCAATAACAGAGCGTAGCACCCCCCCGGCTCCATACCCGCGCCAAAAATGGCTTCCCGCCGCGCCTTGAGGGCCTTTTGGGACACGAGATCCGGCACGGTCTTGGCCAAGGTCAAGGCCAGCCGCTCGGCCAGCAGGTAGCCGTGGAGCTCCCGGGCCAGCACCTCCAAATTTTGGAGGTATTCATCCTGATGCGTCTCCAAAATTTGGAGAGCCTCATTGTTTGGAGCTCCTGCCAAGCAGTGTCGAACCAAGGCATTAAGATGATTGAGATGCGATCCCGGCAAGCCAGCTCGCCACCCCAGGAGCCACTCGTTGCGCGGAAACAGCAGCATGTGTTCACGTCCCAGGGCCAGACAGGCATCCAGGACCTCCCGCGTCCGCAACAGCAACGGGTGGTCCCAGCGGACGGGCAAGGATTCCAGATTCCAGGCCGGCACGTCCCGCCGCACGGGCTTGAGCCCGCCCAGCTGCTCCAGCAGATGCGCCAACCAGGCGTTGGCATGGGGCGAGGCCGGCGTTTCCAGGTGGGCATAACTCAGGACGTAGCGCCCGCGTCCTTTTTTCCCGTGCACCACACAGGGCTGGCCGGCCAGAAAATCCGGCCGCAGGGAAATGCCGTAATTGGCTTCCCACTCTCCAAAGGCCTGCAGGGGCAAGAGGGAAAGGGGCAGGTCGGCAATCCAGAAGTCCTCCCCCGGCGTGCCGTAGGTGGCCAACACGTCCACCTCCGGTGACGGCGAGGGCGCGAACCGCGCCGGCCACCAGATGGGGGCCAGGGGGGCAAAGGGCTGTCCCGGTGGCAAGAGATCGTGCTCCGCGGAATCATCCTGGCAATGCAGGTGGATATGTCCGCTAACCAGGTGCAGCAACCGGTCCCCAATGGCGGCGCGGGTCCAGGGGCACAGGGCCAGGCCGTATTCCCCCGTGAGGCCCAGGCCGGAGCCACCGCAAAAGCCCATGTAGGTGCCGCCGCGTTCCATGTATTCCTGAATGGCGGTCATTCCCTCAGGCCCCAGGGCAAGGGCCTTGCGTCGGGCCACCCCACCGGGCACCAGAAGCACATTCGGCGGGTTGCGCCTGAGCAGACCTTGGGCTATGTCTTGGCACCGCACCAAGCGGTGGGGTACCTGAAAGGCGGCCGCAGCCCGCCAGGCCAGCAGGCCCCAGAGGTGGGATTCGTCCCAGAGAATATGCAGCATGATGATTGGGTTGCGAAGGTGCAGGGAAGGTTGAGGGATTGTTCGACGTCTCCGCAACCCTAGCAGGCCCATCGCCCTTGAGGCAAGCGTGCCGAAGGGTGGCCCAGCCCGCCACCGCACCGGCCACTCGCCTTGTGTTCACCCTTTACAGCCTGTCCTGAACTGGAGCCGCCAATGGCCGCAGCCGCCTCGTCCAATGGTCAAGAACCCGTAACGCTTCCGAAGGGATACGATCCCACGGACGTGGAATCCCGCTGGAGCGCCTGGTGGGAGGAACACGGTTCCTTCGTCGCCGACCCGGACGCCCCCGGAGCGCCCTACTCCATCGTCATTCCGCCGCCCAACGTCACGGGATCCTTGCACATGGGGCATGCCCTGAACCTGACCCTGCAGGATATCCTCTGCCGGCACCATCGCCAGCTGGGCCGCAAGGTCCTCTGGGTGCCGGGCATGGACCATGCCGGCATCGCCACCCAGAACGTAGTGGAGCGCATGCTGGCCAAGGAAGGCGTTTCCCGACATGATCTGGGACGCGAAGCCTTCATCGAGCGCGTCTGGCAGTGGAAGGAGGAGTACGGCGGACGCATCCTGAATCAGATCAGACGGATGGGTGCATCCGTGGACTGGAGCCGCCAGCGCTTTACCCTGGATGAGGGTCTCTCCCGCGCCGTGCGGGAAGTCTTTGTCAGTCTGTACGAAGACGGACTCATCTATAAGGGTAACTACCTTGTCAATTGGTGCATCCGCTGCCATACAGCCCTGGCCGATGACGAAGTGGAGTTCACGCCCAAGAAAGGTGTGCTCTATCAGATAAAGTATCCTACCCCCGATGGCGCCGATGGGCTGGTGGTGGCCACCAGCCGACCCGAAACTCTGCTGGGTGACACCGCCGTGTGCGTGCACCCCGAGGATGAGCGCTACCTGCACCTGCACGGCAAAACCGTGCTGCTGCCCCTGGCCGACCGAGAAATCCCCGTTATCACAGATACGTACGTGGAAAAGGAATTCGGCACCGGCGCCCTCAAGGTCACCCCCGCCCACGATCCCAACGACTGGGAGCTGGGCCTGCGCCACGGGCTGGACGTGATTTCCGTGCAGGATGACGAGGGCTTCATCAATGAAAACGCGCCGGTGCGCTTCCGTGGCCTGGCCAGGGAAGAGGCCCGGGCCAAGGTGCTGGCCGAGCTGTCCGAACTGGGGCTGCTCATGGGCCAGACGGAATATGACCACAATGTGGGCGTGTGTTACCGCTGCAAGAGCATCATCGAGCCTCATGTCTCGTCGCAGTGGTTTGTCAAGGTCAAGCCCCTTGCCGAGGAGGCCCTTGCGGCCGTGCAGGATGGCCGGACGTCCATCCATCCGGAATCCTGGACTAAAACCTACAATCACTGGCTGGAAAACATCCGCGACTGGTGCATTTCCCGTCAGTTGTGGTGGGGGCATCGCATCCCGGCCTGGACCTGCGACGGCTGCGGCGAGGTGATCGTGGCGCGCGAAACGCCCA
>JAIWOE010000100.1 GCA_020217165.1 Desulfovibrio sp.
GTGCTCATGCGGTTTCCTCCTCCAACGGTGTGGCCTGCTCGCCGTGCGCTTCAGGGAGGCTGGCCAGGACGGGCAGTTCCACGATGAAGGTGCTCCCCCGGGCCTCGCCAGCCTCTACCCGGATGCTGCCGCCATAGTGGTCCACGATCTGCTTGCAGATGGAAAGTCCCAGCCCCGCGCCCACGGCATCGGGGGTCTGGAGGGTATCTTCATGAAGGAGCCGCTCGAATTTTTCGAAGATGCGTTCCCAATCCGCCTCGGGAATGCCCGGTCCGGTGTCCTGCACCGTAAAGCGCACGCCGCCGGGGATGGCCTCGGTGCGCAGCCGCACTTCCCCGCGGGGGGTGAACTTCAGGGCGTTGGAAAGCAGGTTGATGAGCACCTGCTCCAGCCGGTCCGGGTCCATGTACAGGGGTGGCAGATCCGGCGCGGTCTCCACGTGCAGATCCAGGTGGGTCTTTTCCGCCACCTGGCCGGCCACGGCCTGCACCGCGTGCTGCACGCAGTCTTCAGGCTGGATCTCGACATCGCGCCAGGTCATGCGGCCGGCCTCGATGCGGGAGAGGTCCAGATAATCGTTGATGAGCCGGGAGAGGCGGTCGCCCTCTGCATCCATGATGCGCAGGTTCTGCAGGATACGCAGGGCCCGGTCCTGGGCGGCGGGATCTTCCCGCAGGCAGGGCAGCACGGATTTTTCGAAATCCTTGCGGATGAGTTTGGAAAAACCCCGCAGGGAGGTCAAAGGGGTGCGCAGTTCGTGGGAGACGGCGGCCAGAAAGGCCGTCTTGGACTCGTCCATGCGACGCAGGCGTTCGTTGGCCCGCTGCAGTTGGGCAGCCTTGTCCCCCAGGGCTTTGGTGCGTTCCACAATGCGGTATTCCAGCAGCCGGTTCAGGCGGGCCAGTTCATCCTCTGCCGCGCGCCGGGTGCGAACCTCGTCCCCCAGGGCGGTGTTCAGGGTGCGCAGTTCCGTGGTGGCCAGCCGCACCCGGCGCTGCAGCTGCCGGTTCCAGCATAGCACCGCCACCACGATCCCCAGCAGGACCAGGGTGGCAGCGCCCAGCATCCGCCAGGGCACCTCCGGCGACAGGGCCTGCCCGCGCCAGGCCAGCTCAATGGCCTTGCGCTCCAGAAACATCTCCTCGTCCATGCCCTGCTGCAGGGTGGCCAGAATGCGAGGGGCGGCGGCATCTGCACGAACCAGGGCGGAGACCTGGAGGGTGAGCACCGGCTCGCGCAGACGTGGAAATTCCTCCAGCCCGGCTGCCCTGGCCAGGTACTGGGCCGCCACGGCCGCGGGCGCCACGAAGGCATGCACCTCTCCCAGGATGGCTGCGGCCACCAGGGCTTCGGCGGTGGGGTAGGGCACCAGCACCGTGCCAAAGGGCACGCGTTCGGCCACGGCTTCGGCTTCTCCGGAGGCGGCCACCACGCCCAGGCGCAGGCCTTCCAGGTCCTCCAGGGACTTGATGCCCGCCAGCTTCCGGGAAAAAAACAGGGACACCGCCAGGGTGGCGTAGGGCTCTCCCAGCTGCAGGCCAGGCGGCACCTGGCCGGCGTGGGCATATTCAAGAACGGCGTCAATGCCCCCCTGGCGCAGGGCCTGCAGGGCATCGTACATGGGTAGGGTGGCAATGTGCAGGGGGACGCCGGTGCGCTGGCTCCAGGTGTCCCAGAATTCCACGGCCATGCCATGGGGGTGGCCCTGCTGATCCCGGCTGGAGAAGGGCGTCCGGGCACTTTCCAGCACCACGCGCAGGGCGTTGTCCTGGGTTGGAACAGGGGTGGCCTGGGCCGGGTGGTCCCCACAGCAGATCCACAAGAACAGGCAGCCCCAACCCAACAGTCTGGCCACACGATCCGTTTGCAAGACAGCCCCTGATGCCGTGGAAGCAGTGGAAATGGTCTTTGCCTGAACGCGCAACGATGCGATGCCCCACGCAGGTAGCAGTGTTGTGTCACGGTTGTGTGACATTTGCGCGGGGCCAGGCTGGCGGATGACGGGCTTGACAGGGCGGGAGCTGCGCTTTAATTGAAAGTTGTTTTCAATTGATACCCTTGCGTCCTGCCCACCTCACCACCTTCCCGCGCTCCCTCGCGCCAAGGAGTCACCCGTGGAAACCGTCATCGTGCTGTTCATTGTCGCCACGGCGGCTGTCTATGTGTTTCGGAAATTTGCCGGCCCCCTCACGGGCAAGGGTGGCAGCTGCGGCTGTGGCAGCAAGGGCTGCTCCGCCTCGCGACCGTCGTTCAAAAACACGGGCAAGCTGGTGGAACTGCGGCCGCGGGACCCCTCCCAAGCCACCTCCCAAGGCTGCGGCTGCAGCCAGGGCCTGGGCTGCACCTGTGAAGATCCCAGGGACGGCGCACCCACCAGCAGGCTGCAATAGCGGCAACCTCTTTATGATGCAGCCGCGCCGGACCTGCCGGCCACCTTGTCCAGCACTTCGCCGGCGTGGTAGCTGCTGCGCACCCGCGGACCACTCACGGTTTCCAGGCCCAGACGGTTCCCGAACTCGGCGTATTCCTTGAAGATGTCCGGATGCACATACCGGGCGACGGGCATGTGCCGTCGGCTGGGGGGCAGATACTGGCCAATGGTGGCCGCCGCCACGCCGGCCCGGGCCAGGTCTTCCAGCACGGCACGCACCTGGGCGTCGGTCTCGCCCAACCCTACCATCATGCCGCTTTTGACCACGAACCCCTGGGCCGCCGCCCGGGCCAGCAGCGTCAGGGACTGCTCGTAGGACGCCTGGGGCCGCACCCGGGGGTAGCAGTCCGGCACGGTCTCCACATTGTGATTCAGGCAGTCCGGCCGGGCGTCCAACACGGCCTGCAGGGCGGCGGCGTCTCCCTGGAAATCGGGGATAAGCACTTCGATGCGGGTGGCCGGGCGGCGATTCCGCACGGCGCGGATGGCTGCGGCGACATGTGCCGCGCCGCCATCGGGCAGGTCGTCCCGGGTCACGGAGGTCATGACCACCGTGGCCAGGTCCAGGCGGACGGCGGCTTCGGCCACGCGGGCCGGCTCGTCCGCCTCCAGGGGCGCCGGCATGCCCAGGCCGATGTTGCAGAACCGGCAGCCGCGGGTGCACTGGCGGCCCATGAGCAGAAACGTGGCCGTGCCGCAACCGAAACACTCGAAAATGTTGGGACACCGGGCGGACTGGCACACCGTGGCCAGGCCCAGGTCCTCCAGGAGCTTGCGGGTTTGGCCGAAGTGCCTGTCAGCAGGCAGGGTCACCTTGAGCCAGGGCGGCAGGCGCAAGGGCGTGGTGGAGGATTCGGGCATAGTCATCCAAAAGCTCGGCCACCGTCACGGGCGCGCCGGGTTGGGCCGTGCCGTCCAGCTCGCGGCACAGGCTGGTCATGGTCACCCCGGCCAGGCCGCAGGGGACGATGGACTCAAACAGGGACAGGTCCGGCCCCACGTTCAGGGCCAGGCCGTGCCAGGTGGTCCACTGCCGCAGGGCCAGGCCGATGGAGGCGATTTTGCGATCCTCCACCCACACCCCGGGCCGGCCGGCCATGCGTCCGGCACAGACGCCGCGGGATTGCAGCAGGCGGATGACCGTCTCTTCCAGGGCATGGACCAGGCCGTGCAGGCCGCCGGGACGTTTGGCCAGACGCAGGATGACGTACGCCACCAGCTGGCCGGGAAAATGGCAGGTGGCGTCCCCCCCGCGGGAGACGGGCACCACCTCCACGCCCCGGGCCGCCAGGGCGGCGGCCGGCGTGCGCATGGAGGCTGCCTGAGCCTGCCGGCCCAGGGTGATGACCGGCGGATGCTCGCAGAGAAAGACCGTTTCCTCAGCGCCTGCGGCCACGGCCTTTCGGCGGGCCTCCTGCAGGGCGAGGGCGGTTCGATACGGGACGAGGCCGAGGGGCTGGACGATCATCGCGATATGGTGCCGGGGCTGGAGAGTGGGGGGACCGGGCCAGGAGCGCGCCGGATTTGGCGTCCCGCCGGGGCGGCGCTTCCAGGACGTATTCTAGGGCCTCACCGCCGGCGCGTAAAGGGGCCTTGGCCTGTTCCACGAGCAACAGCAGGCCTTCGGCGGAGCAGGCATAGCGGCCCAGGGCGTTTTGCGAGGGCAGGGGAAAGGAGGAAGACACCACCCGCGCCATTTTTTGGGAGGATTTCTGGGCCGGGGGCTGCCGGCCGGCCAGCAGCAGGGAGAGGCTGGCCTGTCGCTTGGGCAGGGCGGCCAGGACGGCCAGCTCCTGCAGCCATTCCGGGGCGCCCTCCACGTCCATGAGCTGGTGGCACCAGCCCGGGGCGTTGCGGCCCAGGAGGGGGCATTCCGCATGATGGGTGCAGGGGGCCAAGACGGAGAAGCCGTCGTCCAGCAGGGATTCGCGGGCCAGGCCCATGAGGGTGCCGCCCAGGCGCGTGCCCGGTTCCACCAGGAGCAGCCGGCCGCGGGACTCGTCCAGACGGCGGGTGAGGGGGTCCAGCAGCCGGGCCACGCGCTCGGCCAGGGTTTCCTCGCCATGGCTGCTGCCCACGGCTTCGTTGACCACGTTGGCCGCGGCCACCAGGCGAAAGGGGCCGTGGTGCTGGTTGATGTGCGGCAGGCCGCGCTGCAGGCTGTCGCCCACGAGGTGGATTTCCCAGGGGCTGTTGCCGCCGGTGAGTCTGTCAAAAAGGTCGCGCCCGGCCTGCATGACTTTGCGGGCGCGGTCCAGGCAGATCCAGCGCAGCTTTTTATCCCGCAGGTCGGGGCGGACCATCCACAGGGCCTGGGTCAGGGCCAGGGGACCAGCGCCCACGTCCAGCAGGAGATCGCCGTCGGTCAGGTCGTCCCATTCCCGGCCCAGGCCAGTGAGCAGGCGGCCCAGGCGGAAGAGGTTCCAGGGGAGGAAGTGCCAGCAATAGGCCGCGTGGAAACGCGGCGTCTGCAGGTAGTCCGGCCGGCGTTCGCCGCGTTCGCTGGTGAGCAGTTGGGAAAGTTCGGCCACGGCCTTGGGCAGGTCGCGCCGGTGTCTGGGGGTCAAGGGCAGCACCGCGCCCAGGTGCAGGAGGTAGCCATCCAGCAAGTGCCGGGCTTCGGCAGACAGGGGGGGCAGCAGGGTGCGGCCGACGGGGAGTGCGGTGCCCTGGTGGGCATCAGGGGTGGCGGAAGACATGGCGGAAGGTCATCCTTTCCAGAAAAAGCTGTTGAAATGCAGGGAGCTCCGCCAGATTTCGCACCTGGATACGCGCCGACGCCGCCTGGAGCCACTCCCTGGCGGCTGCATCTTGGCACAAGAGGGCCGCGCCTTCCAGGGAAGAATTGCCGACGGCCTGCACCACCCCCGGCCGCTGGGTGACGGTGGCCGGCAACCAGCCCGTGCCCTCCAGGACGCCACAATCCAGGTGCCGGCCCAGGGCGCCGGCCAGGCAGACGGCGGCCAGGTCGGTCCAGCGCAGGCCGGCATCCTGCAGCAGCACGGTGGTGGCGGCGTTGCAGGCGGCCTTGACCTTGAGGAGCTGTTCGATGTCCGTGGCCGTAAGGCGGACACTGCCGAATTCATCCAGGCAGAACACGGGCTCCCCCCGCAGGACGCAGACATCCTCCAGAAGCCGTTCGGCCAGGGGGTGGCGGGCATCCTTGCTGAAGCGCCCGTCCTCGGCGAGCACCCCGGCCTGCAGCAGCACGTGCACCAGTCCCAGGGCGCCGGTGCCGGAGAGGGCCTCGGGCTGGGCCAGGGGGCGGCCCTGCCAATCGAACCACTGGAGCCCGTGGGGGGTCAGGCGCACGGCGGTGGCCACGCCTGGGCCGGCCAGTCGGCCACAGGTGAGCCCCACGCCCTCCAGGGCCGGGCCCATGGCCACGCTGGTGGCCAGGAAGGTCTGCTCATCCAGGGCGAGGATGCATTCGCCGTTGGTGCCGAGATCCATCAGCAAAAAGGGAACGGGCGTGCGCCGGGTCCGCACCAGCCAGGCCAGGCCGGCGGTGAGGTCCGCCCCCAGGAACGGGCCGGCCAGGGGGGGGATGTAGACCGGCGGCAGGCCGGGCAGGCGCTCCTCGCGGCCGCCGGTATGGTCCAGGTGATAGGGGGCGGTGGCCAGGCCGGCGGTGTCTTGTCCCAGGAGCAGGGTGGTCATGACGGTGTTGCCGGCCACGCACATGCGGCTGGGTCGCAGGCCGTGCAGGGCGGCGTCGCGCAGGAGGGTCCGCAGGAACTCCAGGGGCAGCTGCCGCAGGCGGGCGGCGCAGCGGGGGTCGGCGGCGCAGGCCAGGCGGCTCATGACCTCCGCGCCCATGACCCCCTGGGGATTGAGGCTGCGGCCGTGGGCCAGCACGTGGCCGTCGGTCACAAGCCGCCAATCCAGGGTGGTGGTGCCCAGATCCAGGGCCAGGCAGCAGGGGATGGGGTCGGGCGGTGCGGGGGAGAGCTCCCAGACGACCTCGCCCAGGTCCAGGGCCTTGGGGATGTCCAGCTCCCGAACCGACACCTGCGCATGGGGATGCCGGCAGGCCAACCGCCAGCCGTCGGCGAGTTCCTTGTCGGAAAACACTTGTGTGTCCGCCGGGACCGGCGCGGGAGGATCGGTCCGAAACCGCACCCGGCAGCGGCCGCAGCGGCCCAGGCCATTGCACAGGGAGCGCGGCGGGCCGTCTTCCTCATGGAAGAGCCGGGCCAGCAGGGTGTCGGAGGAGTGGCGCATGGCAGCCGGATGCTCCTCAGGCCCACAGGACCAGCACGGCGGCGCCGGCACTCATGCAGGCGGCGCCGATGAGGCGCTGGCGGATCTTGTCTTCCCGGAAGAGCATGCCCCCCAGCAGCACCCCCACCAGGCCGTTCAGGCGTTTGATGGCCACCATGTAGGCGGCGTCGATCAGCATGATGGCCCAATAATGGGAGAGGATATGCACCACCCAGATGGCTGCGACGATCATTCCCGGTTTGGCGCGGGCCGCCATCCTGGCCAGGCCGCCGGGTCGCCGCACGGCAATGATGCCCAGCACCACCAGATGATTGACCGTGAAGAACATGGCCACGGACCACAAGATCGAGGATTTGAGGGCCAGATCCTTGCCCTGTACCGCCGCAAGGCCGAAGAGGATGGCCGCACCCAGCATGAAGCGGGGGCCCCGTTCCCGGGCCATGGCCCGGAACGGTCCCAGGACGCCGCCGCCCTGCAGGGCATCCACATTGAGCACGTAACTGCCCATGACAATCAGGATGATGCCCGAGAGGCCCAGCCAGGAGGGCAATTCCCCCAACATGAACCAAGCCGGCACCAGCATTGCCAGGGGGGTGAATGCCTGCAGGGGCAAGGTGAGGGACAGGGGCGAATCCTTGACCGCGGCGAACACCCACAGGCTGGCCAGCACGTTCACCGGCACCAGTATGGCGAACTGTGGCCAGAAGCCGGGCTTGATTTCCGGCACCTCCACCAGCACCAGCCCCAGCAACAACGCGGGCAGGCTCCACAAGAGCTGCACGCCGAGCATTTCCAGGGCATCCAGGTCGCCATACCAGCGTTTGGCCAGCGCGACCTCCAATGCAGAACTGACCGCCGTGGTCAAGGCGAGGAAAAACCAGAGCATCGGCGCACCATACGCGCACGGCATGCCGCGTCAAGGGGCAGGGAGGGGCCGCACCCGGAACCCGCCAAGGGGGACCGGGGATCAGCCGCGAAGGATCTCGATGCGGGTGGTGGCCCGCTGGGAGCGGGGCAGGTACACGTCCACCACGCCGTTGAACACCGTGGCCTTGATGCGCTCGCGGTCCACATCGTCGGAAATGGTGAAGGACGCGCGGTACTCGCCGCCGCCAAACTCCATGTGGGCCAAGGTCTTGCCTCCGCGCATGGCCTTGTCCAGGTCGAACCGGGTGTGGGCCACAATGGTCAGCTCGTTGCCGTCCAGGGCAATGCGCAGGCTGTGCTTGTCCATGCCGGGCATGTCCAGGAACAGATGAAATCCATCCGCCTGTTCGATGATGTCCGTTTCTGGAACCAGGCTCCGCAGCTCCCGGGAGGACGCATCATGGTGAAGACGGTGGGTGGGCATGCCGGAAGGGGGGGTGTTGACGGCCATGGCGTCTCGCTCCTGGGCGTTAGGGCGTGGCGATGGTGATGGTGCGCGGGGCGGCCGGGGCTGCCTTGGGCAGGACGATGGCCAGGATGCCGTCCTTGAGGGTGGCCTTGATGTTGTCCTGGTCGATGGGGGCATGGATGGTGGCCACCCGCTGGAAGGGGCCGCAGGGCCGCTCCTGGCGGTAGTAACGCCCCTGCACGGGTTTACGCTCGCCCCGGATGGTCAGGGTGTCTCCGGCGAGGATCAGTTCCACCTCCTCCAGGGCCACCCCGGGGAGCCGGCAATGGACGTATATGGCGGCCTCGTCATGGCTGATGTTGAGCAGGGGAAACACGGGCTGGGCCGGCCAGTTGCCAGCCATGGGCCAGCGCCTGTCAAACAGGCCCTCCAACCGTGGATGGCCGGCGAAAAAGGGGCTGAAGTCGATGACCATGGGCAATGCTCCGCGGCAGACCAGTGGCAAAAGGGCGCGCCAGGGGCGCAATCGTGTTTGATAGTAACAATGTCGGCGGGGCAGTCAATGGGGCACAGTGTGGCGCTGCCTGCCATCGTCAAAATGTGACCGCTTTTTCACGGGCAGACGGTTTACACGGCCAGGGAAAACACGATAAGCTTTAGGTGAATTCTGCAGTGTAGGATTCGAACATCCAAAAAGGACCGGTATGATCCGACGCAAGACGCGCCGTCACCACGCGCGCCGCTGGGGGAACAATGGCTGATGCAATGGCTGCGCTGCTGGAGCGCATTCGCACCGAGGCGGTGGACAAGGGCCGCAGCGAGGCCGAGACCCTGGTGCAGGCGGCCAAAGACCAGGCCAGGGCCATCCGGGCCCGGGCCGAGGAAGAGGCCGAGGCCCTGCGTCAGGCCGCCCGGGAAGACGCCGAACGCTGGCGCCGGCAGTCTGAACAGGCCCTGCGCCACGCGGCCCGCGACCTACTGCTGACCCTCCGGGCGTCCATCCAGGAGCTCTTCGTCACCGTGGTGGAAGAGGAAGTGGAACGAACCCTGGACCGCGATGTCCTGGTTCGCATGCTGGAGCGGGTGGCGGGGTACTGCGCCGGCTCGCCCCGGGAGAACGAGCTGTCCATCATCCTGTCTCCCAAGGACAAGGAAGCCCTGGCTGGCTTCTTCCTGCGCAAGTTCCGGGAAGAATTGATGCAGGGGGTGGAGATTCGCGCCGATGCGGACATCCTGAAGGGCTTTCGCCTGGGGGCCCGTGATGGGCACATGTACATCGATTTCACCAGCCAGGCCATCGCCGAAAGCCTGGCCCAGTTGGTGCGCCCGGCCCTGGCAGAACATCTGGCCGCGGCGGCGCAGGAAATCGGCAACGGACATTCGGGGGGAAACCGGTAGTGGCTGCGTATTATTATCTGGTGTCCAGTCTGCCCACCGTCAGCCTGCGCGAACCCGGGGGGGTGCCGCCCCTGGGGCAGGATGAATTCATTGGCGCATGCCTGGCCCATGTGCCCGAAGACCTGCTGCTGGACCTGCAGGCCGTGCTGGAAGGCGCCCTGGAGGAGGCCGAACACCCCGCCGCCAGGGCCTATGCGAATTTTGAGGCCCAGCTGGGCAACGCCGTGCAGCGCCGGCGGGCCGGCCTGCGCCAGGTGGATTCGCCCCTGCAGCTCCAGGACCACGAGGGCTGGTCCGTGGCCCTGGAACATGCCGTGGAGCAGGCCTTCACCGCGCCGGACCCCCTGGCCCGGGAAATGGCCCTGGACAAGATCCGCGAACAGTTTTTGGACGAACTCGCCACCACAAGCCCCTTTGGCGAAGCCTTCCTCGTCGCCTATGCCGGCCGGCTCCGCCTGGCCCTGCGCTGGGCCCAATGGGATGCAGCCGAAGGCCGGCAGAAGCTGGAAGCCCTGGGCCGCCTGGGGTTGGATGCCCTGGATCATCTGGCGTCAGAGGGCGGGCAATCGCGGCAGGAGCAGTCCTTCATCCACTAGCCCGCGCCGGTGGGAGGGCAAAACCCCGCAGGCAGGATACGACATTCATGCAGCATTCAGATAATATCGGCCGCATCATGGGTGTGGGCGGCAATCTCGTCACCGTGGAATTCGATCTGCCCGTGGTGCAGAACGAGGTGGCCTACGTCCGCCTGGAAGAACAGGGTCGCCACGTGGGCCTCAAGGCAGAGGTCATCCGCGTGCGCGGTCGCTATGCCGACGTGCAGGTCTTTGAACCCACCCATGGCTTGTGTGTGGGGGATAAAGTTGCCTTTACCGGAGAACTCCTTTCGGTGGAGCTGGGCCCGGGCCTGCTGGGGCAGGTGTTCGACGGGCTGCAGAATCCCCTGGATGCCATTGCCGCGGAGCACGGCTTCTTCCTGGCCCGGGGCAGCTACTACCGGCCCCTGGATGCCCAACGCCGCTGGGACTTCACCCCCTGCGCCCGTCCCGGGGAACGCTTGCGGGCCGGCATGCCCGTGGGCCATGTGCCCGAGGCCATCTTTCGGCATGCCATCATGGTCCCCTATGGCCTCAAAGGCTGGTGCACCCTGGTCTCCCTGGTGGAGGAAGGCGCCTACACCATCGATGAGGTGGTGGCCGTGGTCCTGGATGAAGACCGTCGCGAGCACGAAATCCGCCTCACCCAACACTGGCCGGTGAAGATCCCCATCACCGCCTACGCTGAACGCCTGCGGCCCACCCAGCCCATGACCACCAAGATTCGCATCATCGATACATATAATCCCGTGGCCCTGGGCGGTGTGTATTGCATCCCCGGCCCCTTTGGCGCGGGCAAGACCGTACTGCAGCAGATCACTTCCCGCCATGCGGATGTGGATGTGGTGGTGGTGGCTGCCTGCGGCGAGCGCGCCGGCGAAGTGGTGGAGACCATCCGTACCTTTCCCGAGCTGGAGGACCCCCGCACCGGCCGTTCCCTCATGGAGCGGACCATCATCATCTGCAACACCTCCTCCATGCCCGTGGCCTCGCGGGAAGCCAGCGTGTACACCGCCGTGACCCTGGCGGAACACTACCGGCAAATGGGCCTCAAGGTGCTCCTGCTGGCGGATTCCACCTCCCGCTGGGCCCAGGCCCTGCGGGAAATGAGCGGCCGGCTGGAGGAGATTCCCGGGGAGGAGGCCTTCCCGGCGTATCTGGAATCCGTGGTGGCCGCGTTTTACGAGCGCGGCGGCGTGATGCGCCTGCACACCGGAGAGACGGGCTCCGTGACCATCGGCGGCACCGTGAGCCCGGCCGGCGGCAACTTTGAGGAACCCGTGACCCAGGCCACCCTCAAGGTGGTGGGCGCTTTCCTGGGCCTTTCCCGCGCCCGGTCCGATGCCAGGCGCTACCCGGCCATCGATCCCCTGGACTCCTGGAGCCATTACGACGGTGTGGTGGACCCCGCCCAGGTGGCCGAAGCCCGTCGGCTCCTGGCCCAGGGCTTCGAAGTGAAGCAGATGATGCAGGTGGTGGGGGACGAAGGCACGTCCCTGGAGGACTATTTCTTGTATCTGAAAGCGGAATTCCTGGACGCCGTGTACCTGCAGCAGGATGCCTTTGATCCCGTGGACGGCGCCACCGACGCCGACCGCCAGCGCCGGGTGTTCGGGCTGGTGTCCGAGATCCTGGCCATGGATTTCACCATGCAGGACAAGGACGCGGCCAAGCGCTTTTTCCTGGCCCTGACCCAGACCTTCCTGGACTTCAACCGCATTCCCATGGATGACGAGAAGTTCGAGGACATGGAACGCAGCATCCGGACGCGGTGCAAGGAGGCGGCCAGGGATGCATAGAATCTTCCACCGCATCGAGCAGATCGCCGGCAACGTCATCATGGTTCAGGCCGACGATGTGGCCTACGGCGAGCTGGCCGAGGTCTCTTCCCCCAAGAACTCCTCCCTGGCCCAGGTGATTCGCCTGGAGCGCGGCCGGGTGTATCTGCAGGTCTTTGGCGGGGGGCGGGGGGTGGCCACCAACGCCAAGATCCGCTTCCTGGGCCATGGCGTGCGCATGCATTTTTCCGACAGCCTCCTGGGGCGCATCTTCACCGGCGGCGGCCTGCCGCGAGACAAAGGACCAGCCCTGACGGACGCCCTCATCGAGGTGGCCGGCCCGCCGGTCAATCCCGTCAAGCGCGTGGTGCCCACCCGCATGGTGCGCACGGGCATCCCCATGATCGACGTCTTCAACACCCTGGTGGAATCGCAAAAGCTGCCCATTTTCTCCTCGGCTGGGGAGCCTTACAACCTGCTGCTGGCGCGCATCGCCATGCAGGCGGAGGTGGATGTCATCGTGCTGGCGGGCATGGGCCTCAAGCATGACGACTACCTCTTCTTCCGGGACATGCTGGAGGAACACGGCGCTCTTTCCCGGGCCGTGCTGTTCATCCACACCGCGGCCGATCCCACGGTGGAATGCCTGCTGGCGCCAGACATTGCCCTGGCCGTGGCCGAGGCCTTTGCCCTCAAAGGCCGCCGCGTGCTCTGCCTGCTGACGGACATGACCAACTTTTGCGATGCCCTCAAGGAAATTGCCAATACCATGGAGCAGATCCCCTCCACCCGCGGCTACCCGGGCGATCTGTATTCCCAGTTGGCCTCGCGCTACGAAAAGGCCGTGGACTTCCACGGCGCAGGCTCCCTCACCGTGCTCACCGTAACCACCATGCCCGGGGACGACGTGACCCATCCCGTGCCGGACAACACCGGCTACATCACCGAGGGCCAGTTCTACCTCAAGGGCGGACGCATCGAGCCCTTCGGCTCCCTCTCGCGGCTCAAGCAGCTGGTCAACGACAAGACCCGCAAGGACCATCGCACGGTGATGAACGTGATGATCCAGCTGTATGCCGAGGCCCGGGAGGCCAAGGAAAAGCAGGCCATGGGCTTCCGCATGAATGCCTGGGACCGCAAACTCCTCACCTACGCGCGCCTGTTTGAAACGGAGATGATGGACCTTTCCGTCAACCTGCCCCTGGAAGACGCCCTGGATCGTGGCTGGAGCATCCTGGCCCGCAGCTTCGATCGGCAGGAAACGGCCATCCCCTCCGCCCTGATCGAGGAATTCTGGCCAGCCTGACCGGCGGCTGCTGAAGGAGGGCAGGCATGGGCGCCATCAAGTTCACCAAACACGAACTCAAGGCCCAGCGCGATGCGCTGGCCCGGTTCACGCGGTTTCTGCCCACCCTCATCCTCAAAAAGCAGCAACTGCAGGCGGAAATCCGGCGGCTCTCCCTGCT
Organism: Desulfovibrio sp.; assembly: GCA_020217165.1. GTDB lineage: Bacteria > Desulfobacterota > Desulfovibrionia > Desulfovibrionales > Desulfovibrionaceae > Megalodesulfovibrio. The sequence goes on from JAIWOE010000100.1 coordinate 13,230, forward strand.
CCTGGTGGAAAAACGCAAGGCCCTGGCAGCGGTGGAGGAGGGCGCGGCCCGGTGGCTGGCCCTGTTCGCTGAACCCTTCGACATGGCCCCCTACATGCGGGTGGACTCCCTGCGTGTGCGCCAGGCCAACGTGGCCGGTGTGGCCGTGGAGGTGCTGGACGAGGTGACCTTTACCCAGGCCCTGCCCCCCCTGGCAGCCTCGCCCCTGTGGGTGGACCAGGGGATTAGGACGGCCCGGGAGCTGGCCGTGCTGCAGCTGGAGCTGCACTTCCTGCACCTGCAGCGTCAGGCCGTGGCCGAGGAGCTGCGCATCACCTCCCAACGGGTCAACCTGTTTGAAAAGGTGAAGATCCCCGAGGCCAAGGAGCACATTCGCCGCATCAAGATTGCCCTGGGAGACCTGGAAACCGCGGCCGTGGCCCGGGCCAAGATGGCCAAGGGCCGCCA
>JAIWOE010000101.1 GCA_020217165.1 Desulfovibrio sp.
TGGGTCACTCCTTGCGGAAGGGATGATGGGAGATAAGGAGGATGCTGCGTGCATCGTCCGCGCCATCTATAGAACGGTGATGCGCTAGGACGCAACCCCGTGCAACCAGTATCAAAGTGTCGCCAGCCACTGCAACCACCCGTAAAGGCTTGCGGAGACGGACGCTTTGGTATACTAACCATTCAGGAATACACGCAGGTTTTTTTTCACCATCCGTATTTGGCGCCGGGGGAAAGGGTTGCGCACTGCGATCCGTTTGGACGTTGTGATGCCGGCGAAGCCACCTTTGAGGGTTGCATGTCCCAGCAATGCATCACCATTGAAGCCTCCAGCCAGTCGGAAGCCATGGAAAAGGCGTGCGCGCAATTCGACGCTCCCGCTCCGTACATCTCCCTTTCCCTGGAAGCTCCAAAAATTTACAACGCCTGTCTGCTGCACCGCGATGCCTCCGTGGGCATCTCCATCACCGAGGACGAAATGGAAGCTCATGTGGCTGCCTACTTTCCTCCCGTTGGCGATGGAGCCAACCTGACGGCCGCCGCCCTGGTGAAGGCACTTACTCGCGCCGGCGTTCGCATGCCGCCGCCACCAAACACCATCAGTCGAATCCTTGAGGCCGTGCAGTCCGGCGCCCCCATCGTGGGCACCCTGCTCGTCCGGGGCCGTGATCCCGAAGACGCCCGGGATGCCAGCATCACGCCTGTGGGTGACTGGCGCTATCCCGTCATCCCCAATGAGGAAATCGGGCTGATCACCCCGGCCTCGCCCTCCAGGGCTGGCAGTACCGTCACCGGCAAGCCCCTGCCACCGAGCTACGAGGGGGGCGGAAAATCCATCGAATTTCCCGATGGTTGCAACTGCCGCATCGACAAACGTTCCTTTTGCATCCGGGCAGAGGCCTTCGGTCAGGTGGAACTGCAGGGGCAGACCATTCGCGTCAAGGACTGGATCAAAATTTCCCCGGATGCCATGCGCGTGACCGGGACCGTGCACCACCGCGACAACGCCGGCAACGTACTCACCCGCGAACGCATGCAGCAGGCCTTGACAGCCCTGGGCATAGTGGCATCCTTGGAAGCCCGCAATTACGAAACTGCCTGGACCAAGGCCCTGGAAACGGACCAGCCCGTGGCCAACGTGCTCTTGTGCAAGGGCACCCCGCCCTTGCACGGCCAGGACGGGAGCTTTGAATTTACGGCTCAGGACGACCGGCACGTGGTGGGCATGCTGGCGCAAGGGGATCGCATGGACTTCCGTGCCCGTGGGACCATCCGCGCTGTGGAAAAGGGCGCGGTGCTGGGGGTGGTCAGACCTCCGGTGCCTGGCATGGTCGGCCGCGACGTGTATGGCAACGTGCTGCCCGCCAGGGAGGGGCGTCCCTGTAAGATCACGGCCAAGGAGAATGTCACCGTCAAGGAAGACAAGCTCACCTTTGTGGCCGCGGAAAAGGGGGTGGTGGTATTTGCCAGAAACACCATTGCCGTGACGGACGTCTACGAAATCCCAGGGGATGTGGACATGTCCGTGGGCAACATCACCCTGGAAAAAGGTTCCCTGCACGTGCGCGGTTCCATTCTGGCCGGCTTCACCATTGATGTGCCGGGCAATATCCTGGTGGGACAGGTGGTGGAGAATGCCCGCATCACCGCCGGGGGCACAGTGGAAGTACGCGGCGGCATTCTCATGGAAACCAGTGGGTATATCAAGGCTGCCGGGGACGTATCTGCCATGTTTGCCATGAACGCCACCATCGAAGCCGGCGGCGACGTGACCATCAAACACGAGCTCACCAACTGCACCATCACCACCGAGGGCCGTGTGCTGGCCGCCGGTGGCCGCGGCAAGATCGTGGGGTGTACTATCCGCGCGGCCCAGGGGGTGGCGGCTCAGGAGGTGGGCTCCGACCTTGGCGTGGAGACGGTGATTTACCTGGGCCGGGAATCCGCCCGCGACCAGCAGCGCATCGCCAGAAAGCGTGAACTGGAATGCATGATCCAGAAAATCAACGCCAGCCTGGGCAAGGATTCTGACGTGGCCATTCTAAAACGAACTCCGCCGGAAAAGCTGCCAGCCATTGGCAGACTGTTGCAAACGCGCAACCAGGCTGCCCTGGAATTGCTGGACATAGACCGCGCCATTGCCGAGGAACGCGACGCCCAGCGCGCTGCCCTGCTGGCCACGCGTCTCAAGGTGAACAAGACCCTCTGGCCCGGCGTGGTCATTCATGCCGGCGGTGTGCAACGCCGCGTGACCCAGGCCGTGCAGCATTGCCAAGTGTTGTATGATCCGGACCAGAAGCAGCTCGTGATGAATGCGCTGTAATCCGCCAACGACATCCTGCACCATGCGGAGGTGTCGGGGAGTGCCTTCGCTTGTGCAATTGCCCATAAAGACGACTTGCCCCCGCTCCCGCCATGGTGTACAGCCAGGAAGCGCTGTGTCGTGGCTCGCCACGACATGCGCCCGCCGTGGCGGCATTGGTTGTCGTCCTGGCCATGCTGCGGTTGGCGGATGGCTCGCTCGCAGGCTGGCGACGATCCGCCTGCGCTCTCGTCTCAACCCCCTTACGAACCCCCCCAAGGGCCTTCCCCGGACGGAAGGCTGCGCGAGGCTCCCATGTACAAGGACAAGAAAGTGGTGGTGGTCATGCCAGCGTACAATGCTGCGCAGACCATTGTGAAGACTTACGAAGAAGTGATGCAGCAGGAAGTGGTGGATCTGGTCATCGTGGTGGACGACTGCTCCCGCGATGATACCGTGGCTGTGGCCCGGGAGCTGCCCTCCACCTACGTGCACGCCCACGAAAAGAACAAGGGGTACGGCGGCAACCAGAAGTCCTGCTATCGCCTGGCACTGGAGCACGGCGCAGATATCGTCATCATGGTGCACCCGGATTACCAGTACACACCCAAGCTCATCCCGGCCATGACCTCCCTCATCGGCAACGGGCTGTACCACTGCGTGCTGGGTTCGCGCATCCTGGGCGGCTACTCCCTCAAGGGTGGTATGCCCCTGTACAAGTATGTGGCCAACCGGTTTCTGACCTTTGTGGAAAACGTCATGCTCGGCGCCAAGCTCTCGGAATATCACACCGGCTACCGGGCCTTTTCCCGCGAACTGCTGGAAGTCCTGCCCCTGGCCGCCAACTCCGACGATTTTGTGTTCGACAATCAGATGCTGGCCCAGATTCTGTATACCGGCGCCCAGGTGGGGGAAATCAGCTGCCCCACCCGCTACGAGCCCGAAAGCTCGTCCATCAACTTCAAGCGCAGCTGCATTTACGGCCTTGGCTGCCTGGAAACCGGCCTGCTGTTTCGCCTGTCCAAGCTCAAGTGGGTCCAGTCCGCCCTGTTCCCGACGGAATTGTCCCACGTCAAGCTGCCGTAGCACGCCCGGATCCAGCCACAGAACCATGCCACGAGGCGGGGAGAGCGCAACCACCCTCCCTGCCTCGTTTTTATGTTCAAAGAAGGATGCTCTGCCCCCTGCACGCGCAAGGGAGATCGGCTTACGGGGTGGCTGGCTTACGGGTGGCCGTCAGGGTGATCTGCTGGCCGGATTTCAAGGTGATGGTGCCCCGCAGCTCATTCGGCGAAAACAGCGAGCCCATGAACTGCGCCCCGCTGGGGGGGTGCATGCCGGCCACGGCCTCGTCGTTCACAAAGCCGAACACGTGGTACACCGCCTTGTCGGAACCACTGCTCATGGTGACCACACCGGTGAAGGGATAGGCCTGATCATTGACCATCTCAGGCTCTTGTACCAACTCCGCCCGCACCGAGGCAAAGAGCACCGTCCCTTCCCAGACACCGGTCAGGGACGCCCCGTTCCCGGGTGCCACGGCATTATTGGTGGCTGGCGTGGCCAGTGTTTCGGCCTGCACTGAACCGGCCAGCAACAACACCGCGAATACCATCAACAAACAACGCATCAGGCGCATGCTGCACCTCCTCCTTGCGCTTACGGATTACCGGCCCCGGCGGTAGCGCCCCGGTGCAGGGGCACGAGGCGGATGTGTGCATCCACCCAAATGCCCGGGAACACGGAGTCGTCCAGCAGCGCATAGGGGCCGGGCGCCATGGTGAGCCGGCGGATGGCCTCGTCGTACGGCGCAAAAAACGGCGGAGAGACTGGATAGACATCGGGCAGGGGCTCCCGCAGGGGTGTGGTGGCATTGGTCACGGACTCGCATAGCGCCTGCAGGGGACCAAACCGACCGGCCTCGCACACCGGCACCTGCCGCACCGGCCAGCGCAAGAACGGCTTTTCAAAGTGCCGGCTGTCCACTACCATCCAGTCCACGGCGAACCGTTGCGCAAACTCCCGTACCGTCTCCGCCCGCCGAGCATAATACGCCGCAAAGAAGGCGTCCAGGCGCGGATCCAGCCGTTCCCACAAACCCACGCACCAAGGGTGAGCCAACTCAAAGGAAACCAAGACCTTGCGCTTTCCGAAGGTGAGGACGTTATCCATCAAAAACGGATGCCCAGCCACCATGGCATCTTTGGGCAGGGATTCCACGGCTGCATAGAGGGCGGTATCGCGGGAATAATCGTACAGCCCCTGCCCCTCCAGGCGCAAGGCACCGGCCAAGGCAAAGCACCCCACCAACACCGGCGCCAAACGACGACGAGTCAGCCATGGCGCAAGACACAGCCCCAGCAACAGGCAATGTCCAAGAGCCACGGAATATTCAAGATATCGCGTGGGTACGAACAGCTGCATCAGCAGCATCCGCGCGGCGCCGTATAGCAACAGGGAGGCCACCAGCAGGCTGCCCAGCAAGGGCAGGTGCCTGCGCAGGGCCCGCCAGGGTGCACCCAGGGCCCCCCAGGCCAGGAAGAGCCCTAACAGGATTGTCACCGCCACCCCGCCGGCTGCGCCCAGTTCCGCCGTGGGCAGTAACCGTTCCAGCGGCCCCAGGACGGCTTCGTCCAGAATGGATGGGACGGGTACGATGTGCAGCCGGCCCTGCTCGGTGAACTCAGGCCGGTCGGACATGGCGCTCCGTTGCACCAGGGGGCCATACCCTGCGACATCCAGGGAATGATTGAATTGCCAGACCAGGAAGGCCCCCGCCGCCAGCACCAGCCAGTGCCACCACCGGCGGGGAAACGCCGGGCCCGCGGCCATATCCAGACGGGCAGCCAGCCAGCCAAGGCCCACGGTGAGGCCGCTGAGCACAAACATGTACGGGATGCAGACGGCCTGCAGCAGCAGGGCCACGGCCATCAGTCGCGCCCGGGATGTCATCCAGCCAAGGCAGAGTAACGCCAGGAGCGGCCCGGCGAAGGCCCTGGCCAATCCCCCTGAAATATTGTGCAAAAAAAATGGGATGACCCAATACAGGCACAATACTCCCCACCCCGCAGGCCCGCCGGCGACGCAAAAGCCCACGCAAAATGCCAGCCCCGCCAGGGCGACGTAGAGTATCCCGCTGAGTATCTTGGAAAACAGGATGGGCTCCATGAGTGCACTGGCTGCCGCATAGAGTCCGCGAACCCCGTAGCTCACGTAATGCCTGGCAAAATCCGTCAGCATGTCGTTGGGATACAGCTCGGCATCACGCCAAACCTGCATCCATGCCACCTGCTGCCGCACATCGTCATTGATGACCCAGGGAGACACAAACGCCTGCCGATGGGCCCAGCAAAATACCAGGGCAGAGAGTCCTAGGGCCAGGAGCAGGGCGCGGCGAGGGGGGAAGTCACCAGGAGCCAGGGCGGCGGTCATCATGATACAACACGAGGTTATGCGGTGGACGTGCAGGCTCAGCCAAGAACAGCGCGGCAGGAGGGTGAATTCCCACCTGCCGCACGCAAACGGAACACGGACGATGTGGCGAAGGCGCTGGGGCGGCCATCGCAGGGTAAGGGCTGGCCAGGGCACGCCAGAACGCATGGGGGGCATGGGAACTGGCAGCAGGGCCAGGGCGCGAAAAACGCATCAGTGGGTGAAGGCAATCTGCGCCTTGAGCCCCTCGCGCAGCAGCAGCTCAGGGTTGGGGGCCGTGAGTTCCACTTCGTAGAAAGTGGGTTGGTCGATGCCCTGGGTCAGCGGCGTCAGGTTCACCCGGCTGAGGACCACCTCAAAGGACTTCCCGGGCAGCGACGGCAAGGTCATGGTGGCCTTGTCGCCGGGCTTGATGCGCAGGGCCTCGGTCTCATACACCTGGGCCCGCACCACCATTGGGTCTAGAACACCCACGATCATGGCCACAGTCCCGCCCCGCACCAGGCTGTTGGGACGCACGGTGGGGGCCAGGGTGGTGACGTGCCCGTCAATGGGCGCCTTGAGCTGCACCGTGGTGGGCACCTTGTCGTGACCGATGACGTCCCCCAGCAGGGCCTTAAGTTGGGCAATATCGTCATCCAAAAGGCGTTTTTTCAGGGACAAGGCCTTTTCCACCGCCTGACGCTGGGCCTCCAAGGCCGCCAGGGCATTGCGCGGCTCTTCCAGGCGCCCTTCTGGGATGAAATTTCCCTCCTGCAGGGACTTCAGCTCCTTGAGCTTGATTCGCGCACTCAGGGCCTCGGCATCCAGCCCGGCGAGCCTGGCCTCGAATTCAGAGATCATGGAAGAAGACACCCGGGAGCGCAGGGAGGCCATGACTTCGGGGGTCAGGCGGTAGGTGAGCAGCACTTCTCCCCGCTTGACAGCCTGGCCGGGCCGCACCCGCAACTCTTCAATCTCCCCATCAAACAGGATGCTCGCATCCCTGGTCAGGGAACTGTACAGTTTGCCCTGGAACACAATGTCCTGGGCTGTCTGCATCAGGGAGCTGCCATTTTTGTCCTGGGCCTGGGCAGGGAGCCCGCCCGTCATCCACAGGGTGGCCGCAAGCAGGACAACGCCAACGAACTGCAGGGAGTTATTCATTATATGTCGCAACGTCCAGCATGGTCGAATGAAGGTCGCCGGAAACATACCGCAGCTTGAGCACGGCCTGATCATACTCGAACTCCTTGGAAAGCGCGACCAGCCGCGCCTCCAGATCTCTTTCGACCGCCCGCGTAAACTCCGGAAACTCAATGGAGCCCGAACGGTACATGATTTCTGCGCGCTGCCGTTCCAGGCCCGCAATCTCTTTGGCGGTGGCCACCACCTTCAGTTCTTCAGCGGCATCGTCCACAACACCCTTGGCGGTATAGAACTCATGTTCAAAATCCAGGGTCTTAATGCGCTCTTCGGCCTTGGCCTGCACCACGCGACGTTTTTCGCGGACAACGCCGCGATACCGCTCGCCCCAGTCCAGCACCGGGATGCTCAGGCCCACGGAAGCCACAAACACGTCGGAGTTGGAAAGGGCGGAATATTCTCTGGAAAGGCCCAAGGTGTATTTGGGGAGGAACTTGGCGTAGGCAAGACGCACCTGATACCCTTGCAGGGTCTTGTCCAGCCGACGCATCTGCAGTTCCAAACTGTTGCGCTTGGCGGTTTCCAACGCGATGGTGCGGGGATTGAATTCCCCGGTCACCTGCTTCACGGCGTCTTCCAGATTCAGGGTCAGGCTCTGCTCCCTGGGGGCGCCAAGAAAGGACTTCAGGCGTTCAAAGGCGCGCTGATGCGATGCCTCGTTTTTGCGCTTCTGGTTGATGGCGTTCTCATACTCCCGCTCCGCCTGCAGCACATCCAGTGTGGAACCGTAGCCAGCGTTGTAACGCTGCACGGCAAAGGCTTTTTGCTGCCGGGAGGCTTCGATGATCTCGTCATGGATCACCGAGGCGCGGGTCCACAACTGCATGCTGAGGTAGATCTGGGCCAGGGAATACATGCCATCGTTGATGGTCTTCACGTGTTCCAGGGCCGCCCGTTCCACCATGACCTTGAATGCGCCAATGGAGAAATACGCCTGCAGGGGGTCATACTGTCCAAAGGAGAAGGAAACGGAGAGGGGCGAAGAATTTCGCCCGTCCGGATTGTTGAGACGCAGGTTGGTATTGACGAAGAAGTCGGGCAGCAGCTCCATGCGCTTGTCCCAGACATCCAGGCGCTTGACCTTGATTTCCACGCCGGAGGGCACGAAGTACGGCGAATTCTGGAGCGCCAGCGCCACACATTCCTTGTACGTGAGGGGATGGGTTGGAATGGGCGCGGGGGGCTGCTCGCCATCGGCCGTCTTGGCCAACGCTCGGGAAAATCCCGAGCCACATAGGGAGGCCAGAGTCACCACCGCGCACAGCAGGAGGCAGCGGAGCGCCATACTGGTCAAGCCAGAAAAAGAAGGGTCACGTTTGGACAATTGCACGTTGCTGGCTCCTGTGGGCTTGCCCATTGTGCGGTGGCGCGCACCCGCGCCCGTACATGCCGCCTGCGTCCTAATGCGGCGCCGCTCCATGCATGATGCATCACCGAAACACGGAGACGCCGCACACGGGGCGGCGCTACTGTTCATACAAATTTCCATCGCGGAGATACAGGGTCCGCGTGCATTGTTCGGCAACGCCTGGGTCATGGGTGACGACCACCATGGCGGTTTTGTCTTCCGAAACAAATCGTTGAAAATGCTCCATTACCATCCGGCTGTGCTTGAGGTCAAGCTGACCGGTTGGCTCGTCGGCGAAGATGATGCTCGGCCGGTTCACCAGGGCCCGGGCGATGGACACACGCTGCTGTTCCCCCCCGGAGAGGCGGTTGGCGGGATGGTTGCGGCGGTGCATCATGTTCACCTTTGCCAGAGCTTCATCAATCATCGCGGCACGGTCCTTGCGCGGCACACCGGCGTAGATCAGGGGAAACTCAAGGTTTTCAAACACCTTGGTGTGCTCGAACAGGTTGCAGCTCTGGAACACGAACCCTGCAAATGTACGCCGGAACTGCGCCTGCTGGGAGCGCGTGAGCTTGGCGACCTCCTGCCCTTTCACCATATAAGACCCCCCACTCGGGGGCAAGAGCAAACCAAGGATGAACAAGAAGGTTGATTTCCCCATGCCCGATGGCCCCATGATGGCCACCATATCCCCGGGGTACACATCCAGGTCGATACCTTTCAGGATGGGTATGACTTGCGGGCCGTTGGAATAATCCTTGGTCATGCCCCGCACTTGAATGACAGGTTCCCTCATCTCCACCTCATTCATAGCGGATGGCGCTCACCACTTCCATGCGGCTGGCGCGGAGTGCGGGGAAGAACCCGGCCCCAAGGCCCAGCAGCACCGTGAAGATAATGCTCATGAGCGAATACAGGTACAACAAATCCTGGGGCGCCTGGCTCTTGAGCAGCCAGGTGGCCAGCTCCACCCCGCCATATCCGAGGCCCACGCCCAGGACGCCGGCAAAAAACGACAACGCCACGGCCTCGGCGATGAATTGTTTCATGATGTCAATATCTTCAGCGCCCATGGCCTTTTTGAGGCCAATTTCACGCGTGCGCGATTTCACGGCGGTCATCATGCCGTTCCAGATGCCGAACCCGCCAAGCAGCAGGGTGGCCGAGATGGAGAAATATATGAACAACTCCACCCACCACACAATGCGTTTGATGTGCTTGAGGGCTTCCCAGGCCACTTCCACCCGCAGGTGATCAGCCTTCTGCCGGGCGCGGATGGCGGTGATGACCTGTTCGCTCACGGGACCCACGTCGTCCCAGGTATTACACCGGACGTACATCCGGCGTGGTTCCACATTGGGCCAGAAGTCCATCATGGTGGTCAAGGGGGTGTAGCCCCATTTGCCGCGTTCAGACACACTGCCGGCGTCCAGCAGCCCCACCACGAGGTACAGCACGCGGTTGACGGAAATCCACTCGCCCACCACGTCCAGCCGGCCAAAAATGCGCATGGCCAGTTCCTCGCCCAGCACCACCACCCGCAGGCGCTTGTCCATGGCTTCCTTGCCGAACAGTTCGCCCGCCTTCTGGTGCAACCCGTTGACCTTCCAGTAGTGCTCATCCACCCCGAACATGATGAAGTCGGTATCGTGCTTGTCGAAGGTGGCGTAGCCTCCGGCCATGTGCACCAGGGTGGTGGCATTTACACCGGGCAAGGCATTCACGGTCTCCACAGAGCCATCCCGGAAGGACTCGGGGCGGTCCATGCGGTCCGCACCACCATCCTCGAAAAAAACCTTGATGATGGTGGCCCCGCCAAGCAGGTCCAGGTCCTTGTTCAAATTGCTCTTCACCTCGTCACCCATGGTCATGATGACGATCATCAGCCCCGTGCCCAGGGCGATGGCCAACAGCACGCCCAGGTAGCGCTTGTGCTGGCGCACCACCTGACGCAGGCTGATGCGGATGAGGTCGTTGAGCTGCAACATAAAGAATTGTACGCAATCGTAAAATTACATCAACGCGCCCGGCGTCGGGCATGCCATGTTCGACGCTGGAACCCTAGGCCCCCCGCGCGGGGCGGTTCCAGGGTGTTCCTGCAAGGGCAAGGATCAGGAGGAGGCAGCCGCCATGGCGCCGGCATCACCATCTTCGACCAGGACCGGGGCCCCCTGCCCGTCCTGCACCCGAATGCCAAACTCCCGGGCCAGATCGCCCAGGGCTGTGAGCACGGCATCAATCTGGGCATCGGTATGCGTGCTCATGTATGCCGTTCTGATGAGGGCCTTGCCCTTGGGCACCGCCGGGTAAATGGCCGGCAGGGCGAACACGCCCCGCTTGAAGAGCTCCTTGGAGATGCGCAGGGCCTTGAATTCGTCGCCCACATGAATGGGAATGATGGGGGATTCGTTGTCCCCGAATTCCAACCCAATGTCGCGATACCCGGCGCGGATCTTGCGAGTGATGTCCCACAGGCGGTCCACCCGCTCGGGTTCTTTCTCCAAGATATTCAAGCATTCCAGAACGGTGGCGGCATTGGCCGCGGCCAGGGCTGCGGAAAAAATGAGGGTTTTGGAGTGGTTTTTCACATAGGTCAGGGCGTCTTCGTGGTCCGAGGCGATGAACCCGCCAATGGACGCCATGGCCTTGGAAAAGGTGCCCATGATGAAGTCCACGTCCTGCACCACGCCAAAGTGCTGGGCCGTGCCGCGGCCGCGGCCAAGCACCCCCAGGCCGTGCGCGTCATCCAGATAGAACACCAAATCGGGGTTCGCCCGCTTGATTTCAATGAGTTCCGGCATGTTGGCCACATCGCCGGACATGCTGAACACGCCTTCGGTAATGAGAAAGCAGACGGAATCCGGATGGCTTTCGCGCGCCTGGGCCAGCCGGCGTTCGGCGGAATCCCGGGAATTGTGTTCAAAATACATGATGCGCGCGCCGGTGTGGTTGCAGCCTTCCTGGATGCTGGCGTGGTTTTCCTTGTCAAAAAGGATCACGTCGTCCTTTTGCATCAGGCTGCTGATGACGCCCAGGTTGGTCAAAAAGCCCGTGGTGTGCACCACGGCGTACTTCTTGCCCACAAAAGCGGCCAGCCGGGCTTCCAGCTCCTCGTGCAGGGTCATGTTGCCGGACAGGAACCGGGAGCCGCCGGGGCCGGTCCCCCAGCGTTTGATGGCCTGGATGGCGGCTTCCTGCACACGGGGATCGTGGGTCAGGCCGAGGTAGTCATTGGAGCCGGCCATGATCAGGCGTTGTCCGTGCACCTCCACTTCTGTGCCAAAAGAGCGGTCAATGGGCTGAAAATAGGCATAATGCTCTTTGGCCATGGGGCTCTGAATCAAACGAGTGAAGGCCTGGAAACGCTTGGAAAGCTTCATTGATGTCCCGTATGCAGGCAGGAGGAGTTGAACGGTTGAGGCACGCCGCAACCCGGGCGGAGGCATAGCCGCCGTAACAATGCCGGGGTGCAGGGGCGTGCATGACTAGGGCCGGACGCGATTGGCAAGGGAGTCATGATATTTTTTGCAGAAACCGTCAACCGGAAACCACCCTTGCCGTTTCGCCAGATGGCATGACGTCGTCAGGAGCATCCTTTGGTATTTCTCTAGACTGCTGGGGGCCTCTGCGTCAAGGGCAAGCGGGCATTTCGGAGTGTTTCAAGCATGTTTTCGGCACGCGGCTGGCAGCAGGCCAGCCTTGCCCCTTTGCAGCCGGGCCAGGACCTGATATGGGATCATCCTCCCGCCAGTTGGCAACACCCGGGCGCGTTTTCGCCGTCGCCTTCAGCCATACATCACGCATGTCCACACCCCCCCAGGCCACTCCCCCTTCGCCTTCCCACAGCATCATCCGGAAGAGCGCCTACCTGCTTGGCGCCCACGGCCTGCGCGAGGCCCTGCAGTCCCTGTTTCTCATCCTGCTGGCGCGCATGTATTCCGCGGAGGTGTACGGGCAGTTCATGCTGGCCCTGAACATGGGCGCCATCTTGCTGTTCATCGCCGAATTCGGGCTTAACCAGCATCTGGCCACCCTGCTGGCTCGCAAGGCGGACTACCCGTCCACCATTCTCAAGCAGATCACCGTGGTCAAGGGTCTGCTGCTGGGCGTCTCCTGGCTGGGGATGATCGGCTTCATCCTTTGGCAGGAGTATTCCTTCAACCTGGCCATGCTGGTGATCATCGTGGCCACGGGCGTAGGGCTGGAGGCCATGGCCAGCTCGTATTATGTCGCCTGCCAGCTCCTTGACCGCCAGGATGTGGAAAGCAAGTGGCGGGCCGTGGCCAGTGTGCTGAGCTTCGGCTACGGCATTGCCGCGCTGCTCATGGGCGCCTCGGCTCTGGTGGTCTCCTGGTTCAAGCTCATCGAAACGGCGGCGGCCTCTGCCGGGGCGGTATTCGCCACCCTCAGGCGCTCGCGGGCCAAATTCCGCCTGCGACAGCTCAGGGCCATCTGGCATACCTGGCGCGGCGGCATCACGTACACCGTCATGGCGGTGGCGGCCATTTTTTACAACAAAATGAACGTCTTTTTTCTGCAGAAATACGGCGGCTCCCACGCCGTGGCCCAGTACAGCGTCACCTGGCAGGTTGTGGATTTCGTGGCCATTCTGGTGTCCGGCACCCTGCTGCGCCGGGTGCTGTTTCCACTGTTTGTCAAGCTGTGGGTCACCAACAAGCCGGAGTTTTCACGCCTGGCGCGCAACACCTCGCGTTGGTTGCTGGCCGTGGCCATTCCCACGTCATTTTTGCTGGCCGTGGAGGCAGACCGCCTCATCCCCCTGGTGTTCGGCAACAACTTCCCGGACGCCATCTGGATGCAGCAGTATCTTGTGGGCACCATCCTGGCGGCATTCCTGCACAATCTGGCCCACTACCTGATGATTTCCATCCAGCGCGAGCGGCTGCTGCTCATCTTCTACCTGGCCGGACTGGCCCTGAATCTGGTGCTGTGCATGCTGCTGATTCCGCCCTATCCCTTGCTGGGCACGGCGTTGTCCATCCTGCTCACCAAGGTGGCGGTATGCTTCATGACCGTGGGTTTCTGCCAATGGCGGCTGCGGATGATTCCCGGCCGCTCCCTGCTGCACATGACCATGGCCACCCTGTTGGGCCTGGCCCTGTATCTGCTGGGCCTGGACCACCTGTTCCGGGAAGCCGCGGAACTGCTGGCCGTGCTGCCCGTGGCTGTGCTGGCCTGGCGCTGGCGCAAGGCCCTGGACGAGCAGACGGTCAAGGTGGTGTGATTCCCCTCCAAATGGTGGAAGGGCACAGTACGCAAGGGGCGCACCATTTTCACAAGGCCCCCCATCACAGGATTTTTTTCGAGGGTGCTCTGCCTTATCGCCGGGGCAGCAGCTCCGCCACGGCCTGGAGCACCAGGGCGCGATCCA
>JAIWOE010000102.1 GCA_020217165.1 Desulfovibrio sp.
CGCATCATGCAGGAGCTGGGCGAGGCCACGGGGGACAGGGGCCTGCAGCGGGCCGGGCTGCTGGCGGACATCACCGCCCAGGCCGAGGCCCTCACGCTGCTGGCGAAGTCTGCGGAAGAATTTGACCTCATCCAGCGCCAGGCCACCCTGAAGGCCGCCCAGACCCGGCGGGACACGGCCGAGGATTTTGCCGAATACTGGCGCGTGAGCATGGACGAGCTGGGGGCCATATCCAAGGCGGCCGGCGATCAGGAACAGGCCATCTGGGGCGAGGTGCTGCAGGAATGGCTGACGAATTCCGCCACCATGGCCGCTGCGCGGGAGGCCGCCTATGGCCGGGTGATTGAGGCGGCGCAGGCTGCCGGCGATGCGGAGCTGGCCGTCATGGCCCAGGTGGCCAGGGAATCCGCCGCCCTGGAGCGGCTGCAGGCCATCCAGCAGTACGGCGACCCGACTGCGGCGTTTTTGGCCCGTTTGTCCGAGGGCCTACGGGAGTATCAGAGCGAGGCCACCAAGGCCCGGGAAGCGGCTGTCCAACTGGCGGACGGCCTGTTGCAGCTCAAGGCTGATGCAGAGTCCGCCCTGGGCCAGTTCGCCGGGGATTGGGTGTACGGCTTTCTGACCGGGACGGCCACCGTGGAGGACGCCTGGGAAAACATGCTGGACAACATGGCTCGTGCGTTTTCCGACTGGGTAGCCAGCCTGACCACGGACTGGACCAAGGACATCCTGGACATGGGCCTGTCACTGCTCAAGGGCGGGTTGTCCGGCCTGTTCAACTCCCATTCCCCCAACATCAGCGCCCTGATCAATGCGCCCATCGTGGCCAAGGCCAAGGGGGATGTGATGGGCGCGCCCGGCCTATCTGCCTATCGCAACCGCATCGTGTCCTCCCCCACGTTCTTCCCCTTTGCCACGGGCATTGGCCTCATGGGCGAGGCCGGCCCTGAGGCCATCATGCCCCTGCTGGGCGCTGCCGGGGCGCATCGCGTGCGGGCCGTGCTGCCCAATGGCCGGGAAGACGCGGTGGACCTGACCCGCACGGCGTCCGGGCACCTGGGCGTGCAACTGCCCGCGTGGCTGGCCAACGTGCAGCCCTGTGCCGAGGGCTGGGCGCCCCGCGTGCTCTCGCCGTCGCACACGCCCCTGGCGCCCCTGGCTCCCCTGCCCGACGTGCAGGCCGGCGTGCGATCTGGCGCGCAATCTGGCGGGTCCGTGAAGGGCGGGGATGGGGCGGCGGCTCCCGTCATGCACGTCACCGTCCACAACAACGCCGGGGCGGATGTGTCGGTGCAGCAGTCCGCTGACGGCATGAACTTCGATATTCTGGTGGAAAAGGTGGCGCACGGCATTGCAGGCCAGGCGCGCCGGGGCAAAGGCCCGTTTGCGGGGAGGTTGTAATGGCCCTGGTCCCCTGGCCCGCCACGCTCCCCCAGACCATCGCCTTTGAGTACGAGGGCGAGCCGGTCAATGGGCTGGCCGACGTGGAAGAGACGCGCAATCGGCTGCGGCTGCGGACGTATCCCGAGGAGCGGTTTCCCTTCGTCTTCCCGCTGCTCACCGGGGCGCAATGGCGGGAGCTGCAACGGTTCGTGCGCGAAGACCTGCTGGACGGCTGCAGGCCCTTCAGTGCGCCGTGGTTGCCCCTCATGGGCTACACGCACCACTGTTGCCGGATGCTGGGGACGTTGCAGGGCGAGCACCTGCAAGGGGACTGGTGGCGGGCCACCATGACCGTGGAACTGATCGCCCTGCCGGTGATGACCAACGGCACGCCGTCTGTCTGGATGTAGGAGCGCGCATGGCAGTTACCTGGCCAGATTCGCTTCCCGCGCCCCTCAAGGGGGTGAAGGTGACACAGGGCGCCAACGTGGTGCGCATGAAGACGCAGTCCGGGCGGGACCGCGTGTACCGCTTCGGGGCGGGCGCGCCGGATCGCGTGGCCGTGCAGTTTCGGATGTTGCACGAGTTTGTGCCCCTGTTCCGGACCTTCTACCAGCTCACCTGCAACGGCGGGGTGAACTACTTTGCGGCCGCTTGGCTGGATGACCTCAACCTGCCCTATGCCGATCCCGTGGCCTGCTTCGGGACGTATCCCAAGCTGGCGGGCTATGGGCGGATTTATTCGGACTTCACTTGCACCTTGCTGGTGCGACCCCTGGCCGATGCGCCGGCAGACACCTTCTGGCCCCGCGTGGGGCCGGCGCCGCAGCCTCCCAAGGCCAACCCGGACACGGCCACGGTGGCGGAGAACGCCACGGTTTCCGGCAACGTGCTGGCCAACGATACGGACGATTCCCTGAGCCTGACCGTCTCCATGGTCAACGGCTCTGCGGCCAACATGGGCGTAGCCGTGGCCGGCAGCAATGGCGGCATCTTTACCATAAGGCCGGACGGCTCCTGGACCTTCGACCCCAACGGCGAGTTCAACGCCCTGGCGTCCGGCCAGAGCGCCACGACGCAGGTGGCCTACACGGCCTTTGACGGCATTTACGAGGACAGCACCACGTTGACCGTCACCGTCACGGGCCTGTCCGTTGCGCCCACGGCGGGGGCGGATACCGGCAGCACCACGAAGATTGCGGCCACCTCCGGCAATGTCTTGACGAATGATACCGCCAACAGCGGCGGCGCCCTGACCGTGGCCCAGGTCAACGGCAGCGCCGCCAATGTGGGAACGGCGGTGGCGGGCAGCAATGGCGGGGTGTTCGTCATCAACGCCAATGGGGCCTGGACGTTCTCCCCCGGCAACAGTTTCATGGGGCTGGGGGAAGGCCAGAGCGCCACCACCAGCGTCACCTATGGCGTGGCCGAATACGGCGTGGTGGCCACCACGACGTTGACGGTGACGGTGCACGGCGTGACCGTGCCGACGGTGGTTACCGCGGACACCGGCGCTGTGAACGCGAATGGGGAGGCGCAGGGCAACGTGCTGACCAATGACAGCACCGGCTACGGCGCCCTGACCGTGGTGGCCGTGAACGGCAGCGCGTCCAATGTGGGCGTCCCTGTGGCCGGCTCCAATGGCGGTCTGTTCACCGTGAGTGCCAACGGCATCTGGTACTTTACCCCGCATGGCGAGTTCGACGGGCTGTTCCTCGGCCAGACCGCCACAACCCAGGTGACGTACACGGCCAGCAATGGCGATACCCAGGCCACCACTACGCTCACCGTGACGGTGACGGGGGTGAAAGAAAACGATCCGCCGGTGACGAGCCCTGATGTGGTCACCACCACCAAACGGCTGCCCGTGACAGGCAACGTCCTGGACAACGATGAGGACGTGGAAGAGCTGACAGTCTCCATGGTCAACGGTTCTGCCGCCAACGTGGGCGTGGCCGTGGCCGGGACCAACGGCGGCACGTTCACCATTGAGGCGGACGGCACGTTCACCTTCAGCCCCAACGGCGAGTTCAACGCCTTGCTGGACGGCCAGAGCGCCACCACCAGCGTCACCTACCATGCCAATGATGGCATGTACGACACCCTGGGCACCCTGACCGTCACCGTCCAGGGCGTGACAATTGTGCCGACGCTGACGGCGGATACGGGCGCAACGGATGCTGAAACCACCACCTCCGGCAACGTGCTGACCAACGATGACGCCGGCTACGGCACGCTGACTGTGGTGGCCGTGGCTGGTGAATCCTCCAACGTCGGGGTGGCCGTGGCAGGCAGTAACGGCGGCATGTTCACCATCTACGCGGGCGGGGCCTGGTCCTTTGACCCCGCTGGCGATTTCGGCACGTTGTACGAAGGACAATTCACGGCCACGACGGTTACGTACACGGCAGCCAACGCAGACGCGCAGTCCCAGGCTGTTTTGACCGTGACCGTGGAAGGCGTGCTGACCAACGAAGCGCCGGTGGCGGTGGATGACACGGCGACCACCACGGAACTGGCTACGGCGTCCGGTAACGTGCTGACCAACGACAGCGACGAGGACGAAGACACGCTGACTGTCTCCAGGGTGAACGGCAGTGCCGACAACATTGGCGGGGAAGTGGCCGGCAGTGGCGGCGGGGTGTTCACCATTGCGGCCAATGGCGATTGGACCTTTGACCCCAACGGCGAGTTCAAGGCGCTGCTGTACGGCCAGAGTGCCACCACCAGCGTCACCTACCATGTGACGGATGGCATCGTGGAGTCCACGGCTACCCTGACCGTCACCGTGACCGGCACGCAGGACGTGACCCCGCCGACGGTGGCAGATGACACCGGGGCCTGCCTGAACACGGGAACCGCCTCTGGCAACGTGCTGGCCAACGATACGGACGCCGAAGGCGTGCTGACCGTCTCCCAGGTCAACGGCAGTGCCACCAACGTGGGCGTGGCCGTGGCCGGTAGTAGCGGCGGGGTGTTCGTGGTCAACGCCGATGGTGATTGGGCCTTTGATCCGAGCGATGATTTCGACACCCTGGCCACGGGGGCAACGGCCACCACCAGCGTCACGTACCATGCGTCCGATGGCGTGAACGAAAGCGAAGGGACGCTGACCGTGACGGTGGAAGGCGTGGAGTTCGGGTTCTCGGGCGTGCCGGTGAAGCAAGCCAACCCCGCCACGCTACCGACGGGCACATCCTACAGCTGCGCCTTTTCCCCTGATGGCAAGTACCTTGCGGTGGCGCACGGCAGTAGCCCCTTTGTCACCATCTATTCTGTCAGCGAAGCCGGGGTGTTTACCAAGATCGACAACCCCGCCACGCTACCGACGGGCACTGGCAGATGCTGCGCCTTTTCCCCGCACGATGGCGGGGTTCGCCTTGCGGTGGGGCACAACAGTAGCCCCTTTGTCACCATCTACAAGTAGGAAGTCATGGAATACTCCGCAGCCATGCGCGAGGCCTACGCCAACGCCACGCCGGCCACCTACTATGCCACCCTGGAGTTCAGCTGTGCGGACCTCACGGAGAGCATCAGGGTGGTGGACAGCGACCGGGAGCTTGTCACCGCAGACGCCGGAACCTTCGTGCCCGTGCATTTCGAGGTCTACCTGCCCGAGACGGAAGGCGGGGTGCGCGGGGAGCTGAAGATTGACGTGACCTGCCTGCCACGGGAAGCCATCGAGGCCCTGCGGGACATCTCCGGGGCCACCGCGCCCATCTACATCCAGTACCGGGAGTATTTGGCCCCGAACCAGGCGGCCAGCGCCTGGCTGCCCACGCAGCCCCAGGTGTCGGAGATTGTCCGCACCTTCACCGGCGTCACCATCACGGCCCGGCTGCCCGATCTGGTGGGCGCCAAGGGCCCGCGTCGGATGATGACCGCCGCCACCTTGCCGGGGGCGGTGTGATGACCGCCTCCCCCCTTGTACACTGGTCCCGGCAGTACCTGGGCCGGCCCTGGACCACCGAACAGGACTGCCTGTGGTGGTTCCGCTTCTGGAGCCGGGAGCATTTTGGCCGGGACGTGCCGGATACGCTGGTGGACCATTCCAGGCTGGTGCAGAGCGCGGCCCGGATCATGGACGACAGACCCGGCGTGGCGGCGCACTTCGGCTACCATCCCACGGACACCCCGCAGGAGGGGGACGCCGTGTTCCTCTCCCAGCGCCGGACCCCGCACCACATTGGCATGTGGGTGCTGCCCGGCGGGGAGCCGCACATCCTGCAGGCCGTGGAGCAGGCCGGCGTCATCTGCCCGGACCTGCTCACCTGTTCCGTGCATGGCTGGCAACTGAAAGGATTTTGGACCTATGGACCACTGTAAGCCCGAGTGTGTGCAAGCCGAGCGGTTTCCGACCCTGGCCGAAGCCCTGAAAGACGGTCCTCGTGTGACCGTGGCCATGGAGTTCAACCCCCTGGCCCTGCGGCCCAACCCGCATGTGCAGGTGCTGGAAGACGGCCTGACCCCGAATCAGATCATCGCGCGTCTGGACCTCCAGTTCACCTTGCCCTTTATTCTCATCGTGAACGAAGAGGCGGTGATGCGGGCGGATTGGGACACGCCGCTGCCCGCTGGCGCGGATTGCCGCTTTCTGGAGCTGCCACGCGGGGGCGGGGGCGGCAAATCCGACCCCCTGCGCGTGCTGGCGACGGTGGCTGTGGTGGGCGCCTCCATGATTGTGCCGTGGGCGTTTTCCCTGACGGGCATCACCGCGTCCCTGGTGGGCATGGGAATCATGGCCGGCGGGATGCTGGGCGTAAACTACCTGTTCCCGCAACGGGGCGGCTCTGGGGCCTTGGCCAGCGGCGGCACGTCCACGGACTCCCTTACCCTGTATTCCCTCACGGCCAACTCCAATGCCGTACGCCTGGGCCAGCCCTTTGTGGAGCATTACGGCCGCATGATCGTCTACCCGGACATGGCCATGGGCAGTTACGTGCGGGTGGAAGGCAATGATGTCTATATGTACTTCCTGGGCATCATCGGTGTGGGGCATTATCAGGTGGAGCGGATTTGCATCGCGGATACCCCCATCGGTGACTACACCGGGGTGCAGTTTAACATCCTGCAGCCCGGCGCTACGCCGACACTCTGCCCCGCGCTGGTGTACACGTCTTCGGAAATCTCCGGCCAGGAGATGGAAGATTACGACTGGATCACGGCCACGGTGAACCCCGCAGGCACAAGGATCCATTCCATCGAGTTTGACGTGGAACTTCCCAACGGGCTGGTGGCCTATTCGGAACAGTCCGCCGTGCCCATGTTCTGGCGCATCGATGTGGCGGTGGAGGCCCGGGCCATCGATGACAACGGCGAACCGCTGACGGATTGGGTATCCCTGGCCGTGGCGCCCTTCATCTTCAACGTGACCATCCCCCTGCGTTTTTCCCACGCCTATCAGGTGCCGTTCGACTCGCCCCGTTGGCAGGCCAGGTTCCGGCGCACCGTGCCCAAGCAGAACAACAGCCTGTACGTGGAGACGATACGCCTGACGGGGTTGCGCGGCTATGGCGACCCGCACCCCGACTATGGCGACGTGACCATGTTCGAGTGCAGGGTGAAGGCCTCGGAGCAGCTCAACGGCGACATCTCCCGGCAGATCAACATGGTGGCCACGCGCTACCTGCCCATCGTCACGGCCACCGGCTTTGCCGACCAGTGGCAGCCGTCGCGCTGCCCCGTGGACGCGGCGGCGCACATGGTCACCAACGCCAACATGGGCCGGCTGCCGCAGTCGGTGCTGGACTTCCCCTCCCTGTACGCCGTCAAACAGGAGCTAGCCGCCGCCGGCTATACCTTCGATTGGCGGGTGACGTCCAAGGACTCCGTCATGAATCTCATCCAGAACCCGGCCCGCTGCGGGCGGTGCATTGCCTGCATGCCCGGGGGCAAATTCGTGCTGATCCGGGACAAGGTCCGCCCGGTCTCGTTCACGTTCACGGAAGACCACTATTCCGAGGAAGGGTTGACGGTGACGGACCTGCCGCGCACGGACGACGCCCCCACCTGCTACCTGATCCGCTACGTGAACCCGGTGACGTGGCAGGAGGAATCCGTCTACTGCTACGACGAGGACGGCAGTCAGGACAACCCCGAAGAAATTGACCTCATCGGCTGCACCTCTCGGCAGCAGGCCTGGGAAATCGGCATGTACCTGTACTGGGATGACCGGCACAACCGCCGCTCTGTGGAGTTTTCCTGCGGGCTGGAGGGGCACCTCGCCATGATCGGCAGTTGGGTGGAGGTGACGGACCTGGTGGGCGGGTGGGGCCAGTCCGGGCGCATCGCGGCCATCGACGGCAGCAAGATCTGGCTCTCGGAGCCCGTGGACTTTGAAGGCGCGTCTGGCGTCCTGTCCCTCATCTCCCCCGCCGGAGAACGCGCCGGCCCGTATGCCGTGTCCCCGTCGCAGGATTCGGCCCATTGCGTCATCGACACCACCGGGGCGCTCCCCGCCTGGATTCGCCCGCAAACAACCCATCACACGGAGGCCACGCCCTATGCGTTCACGCCCGTGCATCGTCCCCTCATGCTCTCGCGCATCACCAAAATCTCCCACCCCAGCCGGGGGCGGGTCCGCATCACGGCCAGCGAGGTCAAGGAGCGCGTCTACAACAACCCCGGCCCAGCCCCGCCCGTGAAGGCGATGGCGCCGAGGGGGAATCATGTCCTTTTCAGTCAGTTGACAGGGGATTTTGACGATGCGCTGTACGTGGGCGTGTTTACCCTCTCCTGGGGCACGTCCGTGGCGGCGGGCGAGGGGGTTGTTGCAGTTACCATAGAAGAGAGACGCCTGAACGCCTCTACCCTTGTGACTTCTCTGCAGTTTGACCCAGCCGTACGGGCGCACACGTTTACAACCACATCCGGGGTCGCTTTTTCTGGGATTTATGTGGATTTGCGCTTGTTTGTTGGGGGTGTCGTCGTTGCACGATCAACGCAAGAGTATAATTACATTAAATATGTTGCCAGAAGCTCCGATTATGTACTCGCAGCGTTTCCGCACAGCGTCGAATACCTGCCCAACTCCGTAGAGGTGTTTGTTTCTGGAGATGACTCGACCTGTCCGCTCCGGTGGCGCAGTGAATATGGTGGTGATCGCTGGCTGAACGTAGAAATACAGAGGAATGGCGTTTCCCAAATTGGCAAGGCAATCTACCCCGGAAAAAACACCGATGGCAGTAACGCAAGTGAGGCGAAGTTTACTATTGACGAAACCCATGTGGCAGTAGCCGGGTACAGTTGGGGTGATTCCTTCTTTTTGAAGGCGCAAGGCCGGTGGTCAGGGGATCGCACAATTGAGGGCACGTATGAACGGTGCATTGCCGCGCAGAAGAGCCGGCCAGACTACTTCCCCATAACGCCACGATCTTCTGTACCTTTTGTGCGTAGTTTGACATATAGTGGTTCCGGCAAGGGCAATATTACCCTGGCTGGAACGAAACTCGCTAGCCAGATTAAATGGCGAGTTTATGGTACTGCTTTGGTAATGAGCACAATGGCGTGGAGGCCGACCACCTTGGCGCGGGTGGAGGTGCATGCACAATACGGCGCCGTGAACTCGCTGCCGTTGATTGGGGGTCTGCCCCTTGTAGCTCTTTCGGCGGTGTATAACCCCAACGTGGGCAGCACGGGCTTTATCCCCTATGACATGACCTTCAATATGCCACTGCCCAGCGCAGGGCAGGTGTTGTTCGTTTATGTCAAAGTGCGTGACTATGGGTTCCCCCTTGGGGCGGTTATCTGGTCCGCATACGCCTGGGCTACTCCACCGGCATAGTGGGGGGAGAAGAGGCAACATCGGATATAAGGCGAACGGAGGCGCAGGCGGGGTGCTGGCACACCCCACCGGCCCGGTGGGCAAACACCGGACCACGGCCGGAACCGCTGCGCCATGAGGCCCAGAGCGAGACCCCGGGCGGCATGGACGTAGCAGGAACAGGCCAAACCCACAACCAGAACCCATGCAGGACATACGATGCGGACAGTGCAATAAACTCTTGGCCAAGGGCGAGGCCCTGAACCTCGCCATCAAATGCCCCCGCTGCGGGGCCATGCATCACGTGCGGGCCGCGAGCCCCAGCCCCGAGGCCCGAGAGGCCCACCAGGGGATATCACGTGCATAACTCGAAGGAAACCGTCGAAATCGCCGCAGGCCACGGCCTGCCGCCCCTCCCCCCGGACGCGCCAGGCAGGCCCAAGGGCACGCGGTATCGGGAACAGTTCGGGGTCATCGTGCTGTGCCGGGACGAAGCCGAACACCGGGCAGTCTACGAGGCCCTCACGGCCCAGGGCTACGCTTGCAAGGTGGTGCGCACATGAACATTCACATCCACCATCAATGCCCGGACTATGGCAGCTACCGCGCCGCCTGCGTCAAATCCCTGTTCAATGTGGCCGCGGGTAACGAATTCCAACTGGAGGCGGTGCTGCCCATCGAAGAGCCGGGCTGGCAGATCGGGCTTGTCGTCGGCCCATCGGGCTCGGGCAAGTCCTCCATTGGCCAAGCTTTGGCCAGGGCAGGCTTTGCCATGCACCAGCCCGGCGGTTGGCCAGAGGACGCGCCCATCATCGACGCCATCGCCCCGCAGGGGGGCTGGCAGGCCGTCACCGGGGCCTTGTCCGCCGTGGGCCTGGGCGGCGTGCCCGCCTGGCTGCGGCCCTACGGCGTGCTCTCCATGGGTGAGCGCTTCCGGGCCGAGCTGGCGCGCATCGTCAGCGAACGGCCGGAGCGTGTGGTCATCGACGAGTTCACCTCGGTGGTGGATCGCCAGGTGGCCAAGGCCGGGGCCTGCGCCTTTGCCAAGGCCTGGCGGCGCGGCCAGGGGCAGGTGGTGCTGCTGAGCTGCCATTACGACATCGCCCCGTGGGTCCAGCCGGATTGGCTGTTTGACACCGCCTCGGGCCAGCTCGCGCGGGGGCGACTTCAACGACCCGGCATTGCGCTGGAAATTCGTCAAACCGGCTGGGAATGGTGGCCGTATTTTGCGCCGCATCATTATCTGAACCTGCCGCACATGATCGCGGCCACCTGCTACGTGGGCTTTGTGGATGGCGCACCGGTGGCGCACCTGGCCGTGAGCACGCGCTCCCGGCACGAGGCCCGGGCCTGCCGGCTGGTGATCATGCCGGAATGGCAGGGCGTGGGCGTGGGGCTGCGGTTCCTGAACAGCGTCTGCGACCTCTGGCGGCGCGGTGAGAACCGCTACGGCCGGCCCATGCCCACGCTCTTTCACACCTCCCATCCCGGCCTGGCCGCAGCCCTGCGGCGGCATCCGGCCTGGTGCCAAGTCAGCGCCATGTTGCATGGCGGGAACAAGGCGCGGTCACGCGCGAGCATAGAGCGCAGTAGGGCCAAACGGGGCGATATGGGTGGCGCGACCGGTTACGGCGGCCATTTCCGAGCGGTGCAGGGGTTCCGGTACCTCGGGGAGTCGCCCAAGGAGGGCTGCGTATGAATGTGGTCATCATCGGGCAAGGCTGGCTGGCAGCCGAGACCCTGCAGGCCGTGGCCGCGCTTGCCGGCGTGACGGTGGCGGCCGTGTCCCCGGAGCACTCGGGCGACCGGTTTGAGGAGGCCGCCACCGGCCTTGGGGTGCCGGTGGAACCCGCCCTGGACCGGCTGCCGGCCTGCGAGGTCATGCTGGCCGCCCATTGCCACCGCTTTGTGCCTGCCGCGGTGCGGGCCAAGGCCTGGCATGGGGTGCTGGCCTATCACCCGTCCCTCTTGCCGCGCCACCGCGGCCGGGACGCCATCCACTGGACCCTGGCCATGCGCGACCCCATCGCCGGTGGGACAGTCTATCAAATGGACGACGGGGCCGACACCGGCCCCCTGGTCGCCCAGGCTTGGTGTCACGTCCTCCCCGGTGACACCCCGCAATCCCTCTGGCGTAGGGCCCTCGCCCCCATGGGCGTGCGCCTGCTGACAAAGGCGGTGCAGGATCTGGCGCGCCACGGGACATTGCCCCTGGAGGCGCAAGACGAACGCGCCGCCACCTGGGAGCCATCGTTGCGGCGGGTGGCGTTGCGGGAGGGGTAATCTGAAAAAAGAGGGGGCGGCGTCACATCAGAATTCGCCGTCCCCTATATCGTTACAGTGAACATGTCGCCATGCGAAGTTGTGCCAAATCCCCCGCAAATTTGTGCCAAATCGCGCGCGAATTTACATTTACGGCTGAAACAATGTACGACGCGCTACTTCTGAGTTGCATTGCCGGGTTCGGGTCATTTACACAGGGTTTGGCCGGTGTGGGGGTGGTGCTGGTAGCCCTGCCCCTCATGGCCCTGGTGCTGGATATCAAGACGGTCATTGTGCTGGTGAACCTGCTGGCCTTGAGCATCAACATCGTGCTCGGGGCGCAATTGTTCAAGCACATGCGGGCGAGGATTCTGGTGCCCATGCTCATCGGCGCCGCGCCGGGCATTCCCGCCGGCGTGCTGGTGCTCAAGGCCGTTTCCGCCGAAACCCTACAAATTATGCTGGGCCTAGTGCTGTTGGGATATTGCGCCTATGCCCTGTCCGGCAGGCTGGTGCAGCGGGAAACCCGGCCCGTATGGGCGTATGTGGCTGGCTTTTTGGGCGGGTGCCTTGGCGGCGCCATCACGGCGTCGGGGCCGCCCATCATCATTTACACCGCAATGCAGCCCTGGACCAAGGACCGGCTCAAGGCCACCATGATTGGCTTTTTCCTGGTCACCACCATCGTCATCGCGGCCATGCATGCGGTTACGGGGATGATTACGCCGGCGGTACTGGCCGGCTATTGCGGCGCCTTCCCCGGCCTGGCCCTGGGCCTGTGGGGGGGGATGCGTTGCTATGGCCGCATCAGCGAGGTCCTGTACCGGCGCATCATCGTCTATCTATTGCTGGTGCTGGGAGTCGTGCTGCTGGCGAAGGGCGTCCAGTAAAGGAGCCCGGACTTGGCGTTACGCCGTGGCCCGGGTCAGGATGGTGGAGGCAGCCTGCAGCCCCACGCCAAAGCCGCTCACCAGCATGGTGTTGGCGGTGTCATCGGTCAGGTAATCCCGCAGCACCAGGGGGATGGAGGAAGAGACGGTGTTGCCGTAGCCCCGGATGTCAAAGGGGACTTTTTCCGGCGGGATGCCCAACAGCTTAGTCAGGCCGCCGATGACGTATTTGTTGGCCTGGTGCAGCACAAACAGGTCCACATCGTCCTTGCCGAGGCCGTTGGTCTTCAGGCAGCGTTCAATATTGCGCGGCACCGAGCGCATGACCAGGTTGAAGATCTCCCGACCATCCATGAACAAAGGCTGCCCGGGGCGGCGGATTAAGGCTTCGTGCTTGTCCCCAAAGGTGTCGAACACGCTGGTGCCGAGGGTCAGCCGGGGGGAGTCCGTGAGCAGGGTCACGGCTGCGGCATCGCCGAATAGCAAGGCCGTGTGCTTGTCCCGCATGTCCAGGATGCCGGAATAGGGGTCGGCCGTGAACAGCAGGCCGCACCGGAGGCCGTTGGCCTCCATGAAGCTCTTGGCCACGGAGAGTCCGTAGACATACCCGGAGCAGCCCAGGGCCAGGTCAAAGGACGCCACGGCCGCGGGCAGCCCCAGTTTGGCATGCACCACGGCGGAGGTCTGCGGCAGGCTGTAGTCGCCATTCTGGGTGCAGACGCACAGAAAATCGATGTCCGAAATGGAGGGCGGAGTGTCCATGCCCTCGCACAGGGCGGCAAAAGCCTTGACGCACAGGTCCGAAGGTTGTTCCTCCGGGTCCTTTTTGGCCAGTCGCTGGATGCCGATTTTTTCCAGAAACGCCACATCGACCCCGAACTGCCGAACGAGGTCCGCGCTGTCCAGGCCAGCGGCTGGGATGTGGCCGTTCACGGCGGTGATGCCGATCATATCCCCGGGACTCCTGATACAAAACGCGGCCAGCCCTTGCGTGCCGGTCGCGGGGTTCATGCTGCCGTACGCCAAGCAGGCGGCGGCAGCGTGGAGGGTGTTTGGATTTCGACACGAGGCCGGCACGCTGTGCATGCGCGGGGCATGGCTGCCCGCGTCTGCATCATGTTGCGCGTTGTTCAGGGGGAGCTGAGCGCACACGCCCTGCGGCTGCGTCACACATCCGAGCGCGTTGATTTTGGGATCATTCCGCGCCGTCTGCATGTAGTGTGTTGGCGTTGGCGCGTCAATGAAAAACCAG
>JAIWOE010000103.1 GCA_020217165.1 Desulfovibrio sp.
TCCCCCCGACGCCCGGGAAAAGGTGCTGGAACGATTTTTCCGGCTGGAATCTTCCCGTTCCGCGCCAGGCAGCGGTCTGGGATTGTCCCTCGTGGCTGCCGTGGTGCGGCTGCACCGGGCCAGCCTGTCCCTGTCGGCCCATCACCCGGACGACTCCGCCCGCCCCGGGTTGGAGGCCGTCATCCTGTTTCCCCGGCTGGCAGAGTTGAAAAAATCCAGGGACCCGGCATAATGCCCCGCTAACAGAATGGTAATATCCCGGCAACGCAGGAGACAGGTTGAGCCGTTACCTCTCTCCACAGCTTCGCGATCCTTTTTCTACAAAATTGTTACTCTGTCCTTCCAAGGAGGCATGTGCATATGATTCGATCCATTCAGGCGATCTCACTTCGTGTGGCGTTGGCGATATGCTGCGCCATGATGCTGGGGGGAGTCGCCGAGGCTCGCAGTTTTCCTGAACTGGCGGATTTGGTGGATACCGCCGGCAAAGCCGTGGTCAACATCAATACGGAAAAGCAGGTTGCTCAACGCGCCCCCCAGCAGCGGTTCCGCCGCAACGACCCCTTCAACGACTTTTTCCGCGAGTTCGAGCGCTTTTTTGGCGATCAGATCCGCCGTCGGCCCCAGCGTTCCCTGGGCTCCGGGTTCCTCATCTCCAGCGATGGATACATTGTCACTAACAACCACGTCATTGAAGAGGCAGACATCATCAAGGTGACCCTGCACAACGAGAAGACGTACAACGCCAAGGTGATTGGTCGAGATGAAGAAACCGATTTGGCGCTGCTGAAGATTGATGCCAAGGAAACCCTGCCTTACCTGACCTTTGCCGATTCCGACCGTGCCCGCATTGGCGACTGGGTGGTGGCCATCGGCAATCCTTTTGGCCTGCAGCACAGCGTTACTGCCGGCATTATCAGCGCCAAGGGCCGCAGCCTGGGATCCGGGCCCTATGACAACTACATCCAGACCGATGCCTCCATCAACCCTGGTAACTCCGGCGGGCCCCTGCTCAACCTGCAGGGCGAAGTGCTGGGCATCAATACCGCTATCTTGGCTTCCGGCCAGGGCCTTGGCTTTGCCGTGCCCAGCAACATGGCCAAGAGCGTCATTGATCAGCTGCAGTCCGGTAAGGCCGTGCGCCGCGGCTGGCTTGGTGTCACCATCCAAGATGTGGATGAAAACACGGCCAAAGCCCTGGGCCTGGATGACGTTGCCGGAGCCCTGGTGGCCAATGTCATGCCTGGTGAACCGGCGGACAAGGCCGGCCTGAAGGCCGGGGATGTCATCCTCAGGATCGATGGCACCACCGTGCTGGGCACCTCAGACCTCCTGCGCCGCATTGCCCAGGTGCAGCCCGGCAAAACACCACCCTGAGTGTCTGGAGCGACGGCAAAACCCGCGACGTGCGCGTCACCGTGGGCGAACGCAGCAAAGACAAGCTGGCCCAGATGGACGAGGACGGCCTGAGCCAGGATGGCGATACCAATGCTGCGGAAAGCGCCCTGGGGCTGACCCTGCGGCGTTTTTCCAATGAGGAAGCCCGCAGGATGGGCCTGCGCGAGGCCCGGGGTCTGCTGGTGACAGAGGTGGAGCCGGCCTCTCCCGCCGAAGGCGCAGGCATTCAGGCCGGGGACGTGCTGTTGTCCTTGAACCAGCGGCCCGTGAACCGGCCCGAGGATGTGGCCCGCATTGTGGAGCGTGAAGGCAAGGCCCGCGGTGCGGTCATGGCCCAGGTCATTCGCAAGGGCCGGGCGTTCTTCCGACCCATCCCCGTGGAATAAAACAGACCAGCCAATCACAACAGTCGGGGGGATCCACCGTAGCGGTGATCCCCCCGAAATGTTTTGACCGAAATCCTGCTCGCCGCTACTCCTGCAGCTGCCACTGTTCCGGCGCAAAGGCCATGGCTGCCAGGGGCGGCAGGGTCAGTTCCAGGTAATACGGCCAGGCCCCCAGGTCGGCCTTTTGGGCCATCACGCCGCCGTCATTGCCCACATTGGAGCCGCCGTAGAAGTGGCTGTCGGAATTGAAGAGTTCTTTCCAGAACCCTGGATGCGGGCAGCCGATGGCATAATTGGTGCGCACCACGGGGGTGAAGTTGAACACCCACAATAGCGGCCGGCCGGCGGCGCACTCCTTTTCGTTCTGCCAGGTGCAGGGCGCCTTGCGCAGAAAACTGAGCACCGAGGAACCGTAGTCGGAAAGATCCACCCATTCAAAGCCGGCCCAGTCGTGGTCATGACGGTGCATGGCGGGCTCTTCGCAATGCATCCTGTTGAGTTCCTTTACGATGCGCTGCAGCCCCTGGTGGGTGGGATACTCCAGGAGCATCCAGTCCAGCTCAATGCCAGCATTCCATTCGTTCCACTGCCCGATCTCCGAGCCCATGAACAGCAGCTTCTTGCCCGGGTGGGCGTAAACGTAGGACAGCATGGCCCGGGCGTTGGCGAACTGCTGCCACATATCCCCGGGCATCTTGGCCAGCAGGGCTTTTTTGCCATGCACCACTTCGTCGTGGGACAAGGGCAGCACAAAGTTTTCCGAAAAGGCATACAACATGGAGAAGGTGAGGTTGTTGTGATGGAACTGCCGGTGCACGGGGTCCTTGGAAAAATACAGCAGGGTATCGTGCATCCAGCCCATGTTCCATTTGAAGGTGAATCCTAGCCCGCCAGTGTACAAGGGGCGAGAGACTCCCGGCCAGGCCGTGCTTTCCTCGGCCACGGTGATGGCCCCGGGGAATTGCTCGTGCACCACCCGGTTGAGTTCCTTGAGGAAGTTGATAGCCTCCAGGTTCTCATTGCCGCCGTAAATGTTGGGAATCCACTCGCCGTCCTTGCGAGAGTAATCCAGGTACAGCATGCTGGCCACGGCATCGATGCGGATGCCGTCAATGTGGAATTCCTTGAGCCAGTACAAGGCGTTGGCCAGGAGGAAGTTGCGGACCTCGTGCCTGCCGTAGTTGAAGATGTAGGTGCCCCAATCCGGGTGCTCTCCCTGGCGGGGGTCGGCATGCTCGTAGCAAGCCTCGCCATCAAAGCGGCCCAGGCACCAGTCATCCTTGGGAAAGTGCCCGGGCACCCAATCCAACAGCACGCCAATGCCTTCCTGATGGCAGCGGTCGATGAGGTGGCGCAGGTCGTCGGGGTCCCCAAAGCGGGAGGTGGGGGCGTAATAGTGGGAGGTCTGGTAGCCCCAGCTTTCGTCCAGGGGGTGTTCGGCCAGGGGCATGAACTGGATGTGGGTGAACCCCATCTCCTTGACATAGGGCACCAGAGTGTCCGCCATGTCCCGATAGGAGTAAAACCCGCGGCCAGGCGCGTTTTCGTGTTTGCGCCAGGAGCCGGCATGCACCTCGTAAATGCTCATGGGCTTGTCCAGGGGCAGCCCGGTTTCCCGCCGCCGGCGCATCCAGGCATCATCCTGCCAGGTGTAGCCTTCCAGTGTCCAGGTCTTGCATGCCACGCCGGGCCGCAGTTCAGTGCACAGGCCGTAGGGGTCGGCCTTGTAGACGATGCGGTCGTTGGATTGGCGGATGCCATATTTGTAGAGCATTCCCTTGGGCATGCCCGGCACGAACGCGGCCCAGATGCCTGATACGCCCACGGGGAACAAAGGCAGTTCGCCCCAGTGCCAGTCGTTGGCATCGCACACCAGGGAGACGTCTTTGGCGCTGGGGGCCCACACGGCAAAGCGGTAGCCGGTCTGGCCTTCCTGTTCATGGGGGTGCGCGCCCAAAATGCGATAAATATCCCAGTGCTCGCCGCGCCCGAAGAGATACAGGTCAAACGGCTCGATGGGGGTAGGATGCGTGGTCAGTGCCATGGAAATCCTCTTCGGCTTGCGGTGACAAAACATGGTGCCGGGGAAGCGTCTCCCCGGGCGGAGGGTCGCTTCCCCGGGGAAGGACTTTCCAGAAACACGGGTTATACGGCCGCACCGAGTGCGCGATATACGTCCATATACTCCATGGCGGATCGATTCCAGGAAAAATCCTGGCGCATGGCGCGATCCCGCATGGCGGCCCACTGGTCCTTATCTTCCCACAGGGCCACGGCTTGGCGCACGGCGTCCAGGAAACTGGCCGGCTGCGGAATGGGGAAGGTGAAGCCCGTGGCCTCGGGATGCGGCCAGGGGGTGATGGTGTCCCGAAGGCCGCCCACGGCCGTGGCCACGGGGGGTGTGCCGTAGCGTAGGGCGTACATCTGGGTCAGGCCGCAGGGCTCATAGCGAGAGGGCATGAGGAAGATGTCCGCCCCGGCCTGAATGCGGTGGGCCAGGTCTTCGGTGTAGCTCACCCGGGCGGCGAGGCGTCCCAAATGATCTTCCATCAACCCCAGGATGCGCTGTTCATGGTCCAGGTTGCCCTCACCCAGCACCACCACGCCCACGTTCAGGCGCATGAGCTCGGGGAGGATGTTGATGAGCAGATCAATGCCCTTCTGCCCCCGCAGTCTGCCGATGAAACCCAGGATGGGGCGATCCATCAGCTCGGGAGCAAGACACAGCTCCTCGATGAGGGCTTTTTTGCATTCGAACTTGCCGGCGATGTTGTCCGCGCTGTAGGTGGCGGGCAGGTATCTGTCCTGACTGGGGTTCCAGACTTCGTAATCCGCGCCGTTGAGAATGCCCCGAAGGTTGGCCCGCCGGGCAGAGAGGATGCCCTCCAGCCCACAGCCAAAGGCCGGGGAGAGAATTTCTTCGGCATAGCTGGGGCTTACGGTAGTCACCATGTCCGCATACGCGATGCCGGCCTTGAGCAGGTTCAAATCCCCCCAAAACTCCACGCCGTCCATGCCCCAGGCCTCCGGCGGCAGGCCGCAGCCCTGGAACAGCCGGGAGGAGAATCGGCCCTGGAACGCCAGGTTGTGGATGGTCATTACGCTTTTGGTCTGCCGCCACCAGTCCCCGGTCTGTCGCCAATAATGCAGATACGCGGGAATGAGGCCAGACTGCCAGTCGTGCACATGGATGATGGCCGGTGGGTGGGCCAGCAGGCAGGCCGTTTCCATGGCGGCGCGGCAGAAGAAGATGAAGCGCTCGCAGTTGTCAAAGTAGTCGCCCTTGTAGGTATTGTAATAGAAGCGACGGTCGAAGTATTCCTCGCGGTGGATGAAGTACACGGGCATGCCGTGAAAGTCCGCCAGGTAGACGTCGCATGTGGTGGGCGCCCAGGGGTAGCCCACATGACAGTCCGAAAACATGAGATGCAGCGGAATGTCTGCTGTTTTGAGCCGGCCGTATAGTGGTGTGACCACCGCCACGTTGACCCCGAGCCGGTGCAGCGTCAGGGGCAAGGCTCCCAACACATCGCCAAGTCCACCCGTTTTGGAGAACGGGTATATTTCGGATGCCACGAACAGAACCAAGGGCCGGGTCGGCATGCGTCCCTCCGCAAGAACGCCTTCGGTCGCTGCGCCGGGCATCGCCACCCCCGTCGCCGCCACCTCGTCAAGCACACAGTGCGCGTATTGGTATCATCTGACATGCCATGGGCAGGACCGCAAGGGGTTTCTCCAGGTGCTTCGGCATTTAAAACAACGGGACCCAAGGCTACAGGCCAGGATTGTACCGCCGCAGCCGGGCGAGGAAATCTTCCAGGATTCGCAAATGGTCAAACGCCACCACCGCCGGCCAGGCGCCCAGGGGGAAGAACCGGGCGGCCCCGGCATCGTCGCCGGCCGTGAAGGCCGTCGGGTCCACAGCCTGGCCGATGAAGACCGTGCTCATGGTATGCTTGCGCGGATCCCGGGCAGGGTCCGAATACACACCCAGCAGGTCGGTAAGCACCACCTCCAGGCCGGTCTCTTCCCGGGCCTCGCGGATGGCCGCGGCCTCCACGGTTTCGCCCTCATCCACAAAGCCGCCGGGCAAGGCCCAGCCGGCGGGGGGATTCTTGCGCTCGATGAGCAGCACCCCCCGGGCAGGGTCGAAGATCACCACATCCACCGTGGGGGTGGGATTTCTGAATGCTTGCGTCATGCCGGCCTCCTGCATGCCGTGTATGATCATGGAAGAAGGGATTGTCCCGCCGCACTTCCTTGGGTACTGGAGGGCATGGACGGACGCAAGATTATTTTGAACCATCAAGGGGCCCTGGGGGATTTTCTCCTGGCCTGGCCCGGCATGCTGGCGGTGGTCCGCCAGGCAGATGCGGAGGGGGTTCCTGTATACTGGGCCGGCAAGGGCGGGTACCATCCCTTCGTGGCGCCCCTGGGCATGCATGGCGTGGCTTTGGCGGAACCCTCCATCCGCGCCGCCGTGGCGGCCTGTTACGGTGCGGATGCCCTGCCCCCTCCCCTGGCCCGGGCCCGGCTGATCTGGTTCGGGGTGCAGCGACATCCCCTGCCGCCGGCCCTGGCGGCGGACCCGCGGGTGCTCTTTGTGCCCATCCTGAGCGGAGGCGGGGACGGGGACGCCCCGCCCGCCGCCACCGTGGCGGCCGTCCTGGCCCGGCATGGCGTGGCAGCGGCTGGGGACTCCCTGGACGCCTTCCGCCGACTTTTCGGGCCGTGGACCCCCCCCCGCCATCCGCGCCGGTGCTGCTCATTCCCGGGGCTGGACATCCACGCAAGTGCTGGCCCCTGCCGCACTTCTTGGAACTGGCCGAATCCCTGCGCAGGGCCGGCATTCCTGTAGCCTTCATCCTTGGGCCGGATGAGCAGGAACAGGGTTGGCGCATCCCGGACTTCCCCGTGCATACCCCGGAATCTCTGTTGGAATTGACAGCGCTGCTGTGCCGCAGCCGGGCCGTGGTGGGCAACGATTCCGGGCCCATGCACCTGGCGGGCATGCTGGGCGTGCCGGGAGTGGCCATGTTCGGTCCCACCAGTGAGCGTCAATGGGGCCCGCCCGGCCTGACGTTCGTGACGGCTCCCCTGCCGTGCCGACCCTGCACCCGGACCACCAGGGACCTGCGCTGTCCCCGGGCGCACTGCCTGGAGGCCGTGACCGTGCCCATGGTGTTGGATGCGCTCCAGACCCTGCCCGGGGCAGTCCTGGCGGACTAGTGTTGCGTCCTCATGGCACTTCGCCCTCCTCCCAGGAAATCTGCAGTAATCCAGGCAGCTGAAGCAACTCACGCACCACCTTGCCCCGGGAGACGCTGGCGTTGCATCGCAGCCGCAACCTGTAGCGCACCACGCTGGTTTCCAGGTTCTGATGGTAGTTGACAGTCAGCAGCTTCATGGAAGGCACGGCCTCCAGCAGCGTCCGGATGTCGCGCAGTCTGGCGTGCTCGCAGGTCAGCACCAGGGTCAGACTGGTGTAAATGTCCTGATCCACCACACGGTTGATGGCGTAGATGGAGAACAGCACCACCAGGGAAAGGGCCGTGGTGGCCACAGCCGGCAGAATGAACCCCGCCCCCACCGAAAGCCCCAGGCCGGCCACCAGCCACAGGCCGGCGGCCGTGGTGAGGCCCCGGACGGATCCCTTGCCCTTGATGATGGCCCCTGCTCCCAAAAAGCCCATGCTGGCAATGGCATAGGAGGCGATACGGCCGGGGTCCAGGCGTACGGCGGCGTCGGAGGTCAGGGCGCGGAAGAGTTCCTCCATGTGCAGGGAGAGCTGCATCATCAGGCACGCACCCAGGGCCACAATCATATTGGTGCGCAACCCGGCGGCCTGGCCGTGGGATTCTCGTTCCCAGCCGACAATACCGCCCAGCACGGCGGCAATGACCAGCCGCACCACGCTTTCCATTTGAGGATGCTGCCACAGGTCCGCCAGGGTCACGGGACGCTCCTTCGTGACGTTTGTGAAATGAATCGCAAGTCGCGATTGTCACCAAATCGTCACAAAAGACAACCCTCGAAAAAATGCGGGAATTATGATCCTTGGTCCATGCTCTGGAGGGGGAAGCGCTGGGAGAGAAACGGGGGGAGCCAGAAATTCGAAGCCGGCGCTGTGGGTCGCCATCCCTCAGCGCCGGCTTCGGCAAAAGCAATAGTCGGAAGGTGACTGGTATATAGCAGGAGTCGTGCCAAACGGCTTTGAATGCAAAAAATAAAAAAATATGTAATAAATTCAAGGTCATTTAAATCCATCTGAGGATAGAGGAACAGCGACAGGCCTGAAATGGGTAAAAATCCTTGAACCCATCCCCCCGCAGGCCAGGGAGGGGCATTCAATTTTTTAAACCACCTCAGCACACCCGCCAGCCCAGGGCCTGAAGCCGGGTGCGTGGAATGGCACCTTCCCTTAAGCATTCCAGCGTGTTGTTGCCAACTGGCCGCACGATGGTGGAAGGCGCTCCGCCGTCGGGCAGAGTGGCATCCTGCAGCACGCCAGCCGTCTGGATCAGCACGGCAGGGGCAATGGCCGCAGCCCGGCTGGCCGGCGGCGCTCCGGCGAGGTTGGCGCTGGTGGAGACCAGGGGCCCGCCCAGGGCCAGGGCCAGGGCTCGCGCACCGGCATGGCCGGGCACCCGGACGGCGATTTCACCGGCCTCAGAAACAACCCCCGGCGGCAACACCGCAGTGGCGGGCAGGCAGATCGTCAGGGGGCCTGGCCAAAATTGAGTCATTATTTCAGAAAGGTACCCGGAGACCTCCACGACGAGCCCCTGCAGGTGTCCCACCTCCCCCACCACCAGAGGCAGGGGCTTGCCCGGCTCGCGTCCCTTGACGGCCAGCAGCCTGGCCACGGCTTCGGGGTTGCGGGCATCGCAACCCAGGGCATAGAAGG
Organism: Desulfovibrio sp.; assembly: GCA_020217165.1. Taxonomy (GTDB): domain Bacteria; phylum Desulfobacterota; class Desulfovibrionia; order Desulfovibrionales; family Desulfovibrionaceae; genus Megalodesulfovibrio. The sequence continues at coordinate 8,692 of JAIWOE010000103.1, forward strand.
TCTCCGTGGGATAAATGACCAGTTCGCCCCGGCGCAGCGCCGCTGCAGCCTGGGGCAGGTTCAAGGATTTTGACTCATCCGTGGGGATAGGGAGGATGGTGGCGACCATGCGCATGATCCGGCTGCTCAGTGTCGGCAAGTTCAAGGCCGACTGGTGGAAGCGCGCTGCGGAGGACTACGGGAGCCGTATCGCCCGCTTTGCGCCGTTTGAAGAAAAACTCGCCCCCGACGGCGCCGCCGCCCTGCCCCCGGAAAAACGCATGCAGGTGGAGGGCGAACGCCTGCTTGCCCTGCTGGAGCCCAGGGACTGGGTCATCGTCCTGGATGAACGCGGCCGCAGCTACGCCTCCGAGGCCTTTGCCCGGCACCTGGCCAGGCTGCTGGACGATCCCGGGGGGCGGCCCTGTTTTGTGGTGGGTGGCGCCTGGGGACTCTCGCCGGCGGTCAAGGCCATCGCCAGGGAGACCATGTCCCTCGGTCCCATGACCCTGCCCCACGAACTGGCCCGGGTGGTGCTGCTGGAGCAGTTGTACCGGGCCATGACCATTCTCCGAGGCATGCCGTATCATCATGAATGATCAGCGCACCTCAAAAATCCGCACGTCGGGGAAGGCGTCGTACACCAGGGTGAAGTATTCGGCAAACCGGGGCTTTTCCGGATCTTCCAGCAGCAGTTGCACCATCATGCTGTTGAAGATCTGATCGTCGAGCAAATAATACCGCTGCGCCGCCGCATGCACCATCAGGTGCGGCCCTTGGTTCAAGGGATAGTTGGCAACGCGCCGGGCCTTGCCTTCCATGACGATGATGGACGCCACGGGCAGCACGCCCTCGCGCTGGGTGAACTGCACCTCGCCCTTATCATAATTGATGCGGAAGGCGTCGCGGATTTCCAGGAGCCGACCGTGGGTTCCCTGTTTGCCCACCATGTCCCAGGTGCCGTAATAGGTGATCCACGGCGCCAGGCGGATGTTTTCGAAGGTGGCCACCACATAGCGCGGCGCAGGCATGGGCGGCAGGTCCTGCGTGGCGTTGCCCAGGCCGCGCAGCAGGCTCAGCACTTCATCCCGGGGCATGGTGTCCCAGACCTTCCAAGGTTCGTCGTCATACTGGGCGCTGTATTTGATGAGCTGGGCCGCGAGTCGCGGGTTGGGGGTGGTCAGGGCCAGGCCCAGGGTGAAGATGTGATGCCCGTAGTGCCGGCCGCCATCGGCAAAGGAGATGCGTTCGGCATAATAATGGGTGGGATAACCCCAGTCCCACCAAGTCCACACCTTGCTGTCCTTGGGGGAATCCCGCAATGCCTGCAGGGCCAGGCAGTGTTGCCGGGAAAGTACGGGCGTGGGTGGCAGCTCGCTGTAAAAGGAGACCAGGGGCCACCCCAGCACCAGCAGGGCCACGCAGCTCAGGGCAAAACGTTTGTACGCCGCGTGCCGTCCGGAGCGGAACAGGACCACGCCGGCCCAACCCACGGCCATGCCCAGGCCCAGGGCCATGGGCGCGCCGCCGAACATGGTCAGCCGCGATCCCAGCTTGACCGAGGCCAGCCCCATGCCCAGGAATAAGAACAGGGGGAAGGCCACAGGGCGAACGAACAATACCCACACAAAACATGCAATGCCCACCAGGGACACCAGCATGGAGGTGTGGAACCGCTCCAGCACCTGATCCAGGGCGATGTTCTGGACTTCAATGACGCTCTGGCCGATGCCTGGATAGACCACGCCGGTGGTGTTGGCGGAGCTGACCAGGTCTGCCGCGGGCTTGAGATAGGCTCCCAGCAGGCTGGTGGCGGACTGCACCGCCGTCAGGCCCACACCGCCCGGCACGGCCAGCAACACCAGGGCCGCCAGCCCCGGCCAGGGCGTGGCCACGGCGCGGGCCGCCAGTACCGGCTGCTTCCAGGCCACGGCCACTGCCGCCAGGGCACACCCCAGCCCGACCCAGCCCACCAGGGCGCTGGCCATGAACACGGCCAGACCAAGCATCAGCCGTCCCCGGGCTCCCGGGCGGGCCGCCACCAGTCCCCAGCAGACTCCCAATCCGCACAACGCCTTGACAAAGGTGAGGATGTGCCCGTGCCAGATCGCGCCGAACCGGGCCAGCAGCCCCAGGAGGACGAGCCAGGCCAGCACCTGGGCAAGGGTCCGGGGCGGCTCTTCCTGCAGCGGGTCGGGGCGGAGCCAGGAGGGACGAATCCAGCGGCCCAGGGTCATGGCCAGTCCCAGGGTGAACAGCAGGGGGAACAGCAGGGTGACCATGTCCGTATCATAATAGCCCAGACGGGACCGGAAATAGAATCCCGGCGAAAGCACGGCCAGCAGCCCGGCCACCAGCCCCCCCGAGGCCGCACCTTCCCGCCAGCCCAGCACCCGGCACCACAGGGCCATGACCACAGCCACGAAGCCGGCGAACACCGGCGGAAGCACAAAGCTGGCCAGGCCCACGGGCAGGCCCGTGATGGCGGCGAACCAGGCGGCCATCACGGCCAGGGGAGTGCCCACGGCCTCTCCCACGCCCTTGGCGCCAGCCAGCCAGTGGTAGGAATCATGGGTGCCCTGGATGAATTCTCCATCCACAATCAGGGCCGGATTCAGCCAGCCATAGATCTCGTGCACGTGGGCGGCCAGACTCAGGAGATAGGAAAAAACAAGAACAAACAGAAAGAGCTTGGCTTCCTGGCGGGCAGGCTGATCCGGAATTGGGGAGGCATTCCACGGCGCGGGCATTCCGAACACTCCAGAGTAAAATAACGAACGAGGTGCAGGGCGGACGGCAAAAGGACGTGGGTGCAGACATAGGTCAGCCCCTGGGAAAAGACAAGCCATTGCCCAGGCTGCTGCAGACGGTGAATTTCACTTGCCAGAGCGGAGGCAATCAACGTAAAGAAGCAAATGTTTTCCTGATGATGCTGGAACAGGGCATGACAGACACCTTCCGCTACCCCCGACCGCCGCGACTGGCCGTGTTTCTGGTGGCCGCGCATTTTTGCCTCTCCCTGGGGGGGCTCTTGTTGCATCTGCGCATCCATCCTGTGCTGGAAAGCTATTTTTACTGGTGGGCCACAGGCGCCGGGCTGGTGAACTGCCTGCTGCTGCCGCCGTTGTTTCTGCACCCCCGTGGGGTGGGTCTGGCCTGCGTGCTCAATGTGCTCACGGTGATCCTCGGCACCGTGGGCATGGCCTATTTCTCCCTGCACGCCATGACCTGGCCCGTGGGCCTCGTGACCGTCATCCTGCACTCCACCCTGCCAGACATCGTCATCCTGCTGGCCAAGCTCCCGCTGGGGCAAATGATTCTGGAGACCATGCGTCCCCACGGGCCGCGTCCCGAAGGGCAGCGGGGGTGTCGCTGATGCGCGAGTTCACCCTGCGCCAGCGGATGCTGCAGCCTGTTGAGCGCACGGCGCTGCTGGGCCTGTTCTGGCTGGCGGTGGCAGCCCTTGCCGCCGTGGTGGCCGCGCGGCCCTTCTGGCTTCGCTGGGAAGAGCTCAATGCCTTTGGTGAGGCCCTGGACTGGACCACCGCCATCGGCAAGGGCTGCGGAGGGGCGGCGCTGGTGCTGCTGCTGGTGCAGGCCCTGCTGGGTGCACGCAGCCGCTGGATGGACAGGTTGTTCGGACTGGATCTAGTGTACCGCGTGCATCGCGGGCTGGCCGTGGGGATTCTGGCCCTGGCCACCCTGCATCCCATGTTTCTGCATTTCTACCGGCCCTTTGCCGAGAACCTGGCCTGGGGCGCCTGGCCCCTGGTGCTGGGCTCCCTGGTGCTGACGGGCCTGTGGATGAGCGCGTCCCTGGCTCGCTTCCGCCGTTTCGTGGAGTTGCCGTACCACTGGTGGCAGCAGGGACACCGCCTGGCCGCCTGGCCCCTGCTGTTTGCGGCCTTTGTGCACCTGCTGGCCGTGTCCGAGGATTACCGCCGCTTCCCGGGCCTCGTCCTGGCTCTGTTGGGGTTGGGATTCCTGGTGCTGCTGGCCCTGCGCACGCGGCTGCTCAAACGCTTCGGCGTTGCCAGAACGCCGTACGTGGTTCAGGCGGTCACCGCTCCTGGGCCGACATCGCCCGATGCGGTGGAATTGCTCCTGGAACCCCAGGCCGGCGGCCGGGGCATGGAATTCGTGCCCGGGCAGTTCGCGTTTTTATTGCCAAAGTCCAAGGCCGTTCCTGGGGAAGAGCATCCCTTCACCATTGCCTCGGCTCCGGACGACCTGCCCCGGCTGGCTTTCACCATCCGGTGCTGCGGGGACTTCACGTCCCGACTCGCCGCTCTGGCCCCCGGCGACACGGTGCTGGTGGACGGCCCCTACGGCCGCTTCAGCTATGCATCGCTCACCCCCATGAATTCGCCATTGCTTTTGGTGGCCGGCGGCGTGGGCATCACCCCCATGCTGTCCATGCTCAGGACCCTGGCCCGCGAGCAGGACCCCCGCGCCCTGTGCCTGGTGTGGGCCACCCGCAGCAAGGAAGACGTGCTCCATGCCCAGGAACTCAAGGCGCTGGAGGCGACCCTGGAGAACCTGCGGGTGGTGCATGTGTTCTCACGGCAGCGCATGAGCGCCAACTTGGCGGAGCGCAGCGGCCGGCTACGGCCAAGCATCCTCAAGGAAGCCCTGGACATCCTGCCGCACACTCCGCAGGATCCGCCTCCCCACGCCTTCATTTGCGGGCCGCCCGCCATGATGCACCTGGCCCGGCACGCCCTGCTGGAGTTGGGCATGCCGGCGCGGCGCATTCATCTGGAACGATTCGCCCTGTAATCACACTGCCCCGCCGGCGCGTTGCCGGCACTGGATGGTTGTTGCATGACACGCGCCGACGCCCTCGCCCTGCTCAAAGACTACCTCGACTCCGGTGA
>JAIWOE010000104.1 GCA_020217165.1 Desulfovibrio sp.
GCGCCCCCGGCGGTTAGGGGGGCCAGGGGGGGGGACTCGGGCGCCGCGCGCAAGGGCAGCAGGAACCGCACCGTGCCGGCGGCGGGCACGGGCACGGCCGCCGTCACCAGGCAGCGTTGCGGCGAGACCGTGACCGCCACGGGCCGGGACTCGGCCAGGGGCGCCTGGGCCTGGGCAGGAGCCGCTGTGCGGAACAGGCACAGCGCGCCAAGAAACAACACAGTCCACCATCGCATGGCAGCCCCCTTGGGTGTGGAACAGGGTTGGGCGGAGATGGAATCTCCGCATTGCTTCCCACGTACACCATCTCACCGGGGCGCGTCGAGTCGCGGTGTGCAAAAGTTACGTTTCTTGCAAAGGATGCAGGAGGGTATCCTCGTGAGCATAGGCCGGACTGCAGCAGCACAACAGCACCAGCGTGTCGTTGCCGGTGTTTTCGATGCAGTGCACCGTGCCCGGGGGGATGCAGATGGTGTCGCCCGGGGTCACCGGCTGCCAGGCCTCGCCCACCTGCAACAGGCCCTGGCCGGCGAGGATGTGATAGAGTTCCTCGGTGCGCACGTGCACGTGGGCCAGGGTACGCGCGCCGGGGGGCACTCTGGCCTCGGCCAGGCTTTGGTGGACGTTGCCGTGCACGGCAGGGTGCATCAGCTCGCGGATTTCGGAACCGTCCTTGGTGATGTAGGCCGGAACGTCTCCCCGGCGGGTGCGCTGCATGGTCTCTCCTAGAATAATTGCTTGAAAAGCTCCTCACCCGGGGACGGGGGCCGGGTGGGGGGGGGGGAGGCGCCATCGGTAGCGTTGCCGTTTTCCTGGCCCTGGGGCTGGAGTGCTCCGCCCAGGGCGGGATCCGTGGACATCCCTGCGGGCAGTTCCCCGGTAAAATCCCCGGCCATGGCCTGGGGCTCGGTGCCGGCCATGAAGGGCAGGATGAGGCTGTCTGGCGCCGTGCTGGGCACGGGCAGGCCCGTGGTCTCCGAGACGCTGGCCAACACCACGCCCTGGGGCATGGGGAAGTCCACCGCGGGGTACTGATGTTCCACTGACTGCCGGTAGGAGACGAAAATGGGCAGGGCGGCGCGGCCGCCGGTCTCCAGCTTGCCCATGGGAGTCACCTGATCAAAGCCCACCCAAACTCCGGTGAGCAGGGTGGGGGAGAAGCCCACAAACCAGGCGTCCTGCTCGTCGTTGGCTGTGCCGGTCTTGCCGGCGATGGGTTTGCCCAGCACCGTGGCCTTGCGGCCGGTGCCGTACTGGACCACATCCTTGAGCATGGAGGCCATGAGGTAGGCATTTTCCGGGGAGATGGCCGGAGTGACCACGGGCTGGGGCAGCAGGATGTTCTGGCCCCAGGCATCACGCACCACCAGCACCATGCGGGGGCCGATGGTGGCGCCGTCGGGCCGGGCAAAGGCGGTGTATGCCTGGCAGAGGTTGATGGGCCGCACGGCCACCGCACCCAGGGAGACGGCCAGATTCCGGGGGAAGTCCGCCTCCAGGCCCAGGGCCTTGGCGCGTTTGATCACCGTGTCGATACCGATGCGTTCGGCGATGCGGATGGTCACCAGGTTGCGGGATTTCACCAGGGCCGTGCGCAGCAGGGTGGGGCCGAAGAACTTGCCCTCGAAGTTGCTTGGCCGCCAGACCTGGTTGCCAACGCGATATTCCGCCGGCGAATCCATGATGATGGAGGCCGGGGTGAAGCCATTGTCCAGGGCAGCGGAATAGACCACGGGCTTGAAGGACGAGCCCGGCTGCCGCTGGGCCTGGGTGGCGCGGTTGAACTGACTTTCCTCAAAGGAATAGCCGCCCACCATGGCCCGGATTTCGCCGTTGCCAGGCTCCAGGGAGACCAACGCCCCCTGCACCTTGGGCTTTTGCTCCAGGGCCAGGGTCAGCCCCTGGGCGGGGTCCACGGCCTGGGTGGCCTGGGTGGCCTGGCCGTTGCGGGCCAGGGCCGGGCCGTCCAGGTGCATCTCCACCGGTCGGGCTGGCAGGCGGGGATCGATGACCGAAGCCCAGACCACATCCCCCACAGCCAGGATGCGGGTGGCGTCCTTGGGTGGGGCCACGGCCTCGAAACTTACCGCCGGATTGGGTTTGCGGCACCAGCTCATGGTCTTGAGGGCAATGCGGCCCTGGTACGGGCCCACGCGCACGGTGGCGGCCTCGGGGGTCACCTTGGTCACCAGGGCCTGCACCCAGGCGCCATCCACCAGGGATTCCGGCTTGATGTGCTGGCCGGCCAGGAAGGATTCGAACTCCGCAGGGGCCAGCTGCCGCAGGGGGCCCTGCCAGCCCCGGCGCCGGGTGGAGGCTTCCAGGCCGCGGCGCAAAGCGGCCTCGGCGGCGCGTTGGTGGGTCATGTCCATGCCCACCACCACCTGCAGGCCCAGCTCGTACACGGCGTCCTCGCCATACTTGGGGAGCACGATGCCCTGACGGGACAGGTTTTTTTGCGAGAGGGCGTCGGTAAGCCAGCGGCGCACTTCTTCCAGATAATACGCGCCCACCTTCCAGGAGGGATCCTCCATGCGCCGGTAGTGCAGGGGCTGGGCCATGGCCTCGTCAAATTCAGCCTGGGTCACCCAGCCCAGTTCCAGCAGCCGGCCCAGGACGTATTCCTGGCGGATGCGCGTTTTGTCGGGATTGCGATGCGGATCATATTCCGAAGGCGCCTTGGGCAGCCCGGCGATGACGGCGGATTCCGCCAGGGTCAGTTCGCCCACGTGCTTGCCGAAATAGGCGCGGGCCGCTGCCTCCACGCCGTAGGCCCCGGCGCCCAGGTAAATGTGGTTCATGTAAATGGTCAGCAGGTCGTCCTTGCTCAGGTGCTTTTCCAGCCGGTAGGCGATGATGGCTTCCTTGATCTTGCGCTCGAAGCTCTTTTCCGGCGACAGCACCAGCTGCTTGATGACCTGCTGGGTGATGGTGGAGCCGCCCTGGCGGATCTCACCGGCCATGAGGTTGCGGATCATGGCCCGCAGAATAGCGGAAAGGTCAACCCCGGGATGCTGGTAGAAGCTTTGGTCTTCCGCTGCCAGGAAGGCTCGCGGCAAATGCACCGGGCAATCCGCCAGCTGCACCAGGAATCTTTTTTCGCGGTAAAAGTACCCCATCACCTCACCCTGACGAGTGTACACCGTGGTGGTCAGGGGGGGATTGTAGTCCGTGAGTCTGGTGAAGGAGGGCAAATCATGGGAGGCCCACAGATACACCGCCACAATGACGGTAAATCCGGTCAAGATTATCAGCGCGGTTGCGCCGAGCAACAACGAAACAACTCGCTTCATGACAGGAAGCATCCTCCTGATAAACGACGGCACTGCAATGACCCGGCGCGGCGGACGGCATCCGCCAGGCCCGGGGTCGGGCGCATACGGTTACTTGCGGCTGCGGGCAAAGGACGGCGGCGGCATGGGCAGCCCGGGCCGCGGGGGCAGGCCCCAGGCTAGGCGCAGCCGGCCGTGCAGGGTGCGCACGTCGCGTTCGCGCATGTGCAGCACGCCCAGCACCTCCTCCGCAACGCCCCCCTCACGCAGGGCCAGGCAGCGCGGGGTATGGAGCAGGGTCAGCCGATCCCCCTGCATCCACAACGGAAACAAGCGGCAATAATACGGCCGGGCCTCCCGGGGCAGGCTGCATCCCTGGGGGCCCAGGAACACGCAGTCGCCATGGCTGGTGGTGGCCAGGCGCAGGTGAAACTGATGCGCCGGGAACAGCGCCGCCACGACGCGGCCCTCCCCCGGGAACAGCCGGCGCATGGCATCCAGAAAGGGCGGCGAGTTCGGCTCCTGCACGAAGGCGCCCCTGGTGCCGCCCACCACATCCAGGATGCGGTCCCATTCCATGGCCGAGACGGGAAAACACACCCCCCCGCCGCCGGGATCCAGCCGGCAGCAAGCGCCGCCTTGCCTCGCGCAGCGGGCGCAGACCGAGGTGGGGAGGTCGCCTCCGGGGGCGGTGCGGGGCTGGATGGGCTCTGACTGAATGGACAAGGCTGGTCCTGAAACAAGTATGGGGGATGCCGGCCGTCCCTGAGGCGCAGGGATGGTCCAGTCTCCCCTGTGGTGTCTGGGTGGTGGTGCTGATCGTTGCGTGTCAGCCCATGATATGTGCTTGCCCGCGGCCTGTCCAGGACTGCAGGAGCCCGGACGAGAAAAGGTTATGTAAATCCGGTTCCCACGGATCATGAATCCTTGTACAGACTGCCCATGCCACACAAAAATCCTTCCGCACAGCAGACTCCGGCCCCGCAGGGCACGATCCGCCGTCGCCTGGTGGTGGGTGGCCAGGTGCAGGGGGTGGGCTTCCGGCCCTATCTCTACCGGTTGGCCCGCCAGCATGCCCTCAGCGGCTTCACCTGCAATACCCCCGACGGCGTGGTGGTGGAGGTGCAGGGCCCCGCCCAGGCCGTGCAGGCGTTTTGCCGCCAACTGGTGCCCCAGGCGCCTCCCCTGGCACGCATCACCCTGTGCGGCGGGGAGGATGCAGACCTGGAACCAGACGAGACCGGCTTTGCCATCCGCAAAAGCACCGCCGGCCAGGGGCATGCCGTGCTGGTGAGTCCGGATGTGGCCATCTGCGACGACTGCCTGCGCGAACTCTTTGATCCCGCGGATCGCCGCTGCGGCCACCCCTTCATCAACTGCACCAACTGCGGCCCGCGCTATACCATCACCCGCGCCATCCCCTACGACCGGCCGGCCACGTCCATGGCCTGCTTCCCCTTATGTCCGGACTGCGGCCGCGAATATCACGATCCGGCGGATCGTCGCTTCCATGCCCAGCCCGTGGCCTGCCCGGCCTGCGGCCCCACGGTATGGCTTCAGGCCGAGACCGCCGGCCCACGGCTGGCCCTGGGGGATGCCGCCCTACAGGCCGCCGCCGTGGCCCTGCGCCAGGGGCGCATTGTGGCCATGAAGGGCCTGGGGGGCTTTCATCTGGCCTGCGATGCCCGCAACGAGACCGCCGTGGCCCTGCTGCGCACGCGCAAGCAGCGTCCGCACAAGCCCCTGGCGGTGATGACGGGCAGTGTGGAGGCGGCGCGGGAGCTGGTGCACGTCTCGCCGGCGGAGGCAACCCTGCTTGCGTCCCTGGAGCGGCCCATCGTGCTCTGCCGCGTGCGGAGGGCGGCGGCGGATCTGTTGGCGCCTTCACTGGCGCCGGGGCTGGATACCCTGGGGGTGATGCTACCCTGCGCGCCCATGCAGTACATGCTCTTTGCCCACCTGGAGCAGGCCGGCGGTCCGCCCCCGGTACTGGTGATGACTTCGGGCAACCCCGGCGGCGAGCCCATCTGCCTGGGCAACCGCGAGGCCCTGGAGCGTCTGGCCCACATGGCGGATGTGTTCCTGCTCCACGATCGCGACATCCTCATCCGCGTGGACGATTCCGTGCTTCGCGTGCCGGGAGAGGACGCCTTCCCCGTGCCCGAGGTGCTGCCCGAGGCCTCCTGCGATCCGGATCTCCCCCCCCCGCCAGCCCCGCCGCGGCGGCTCTTGTTCCTGCGCCGGGCCAGGGGATTCACGCCGTCGCCCATCCAGCTGGCTGGCGCGGGGGCCACCGTCCTGGGCACGGGACCGGAGCTCAAGGCCACCCTGTGCCTGACCAAGGGGGACCAGGCCTTTGTGTCCCAGCACCTTGGGGATCTGGAAAACCTGGAAACATTTGCCTTTTTTGAGGAAATTGTTGCACACCTCCAAATGCTCCTGGGCGTGACGCCCCGGGCCATGGTCCACGACCAGCACCCGGATTTCCTGACCACCCGCTGGGCCAGGGAAGAAGGCGCCCGGCGGGGCGTGCCCGTGTTCGGCCTGCAGCATCACGCCGCCCATGCCTTTGCCGTGCTGGCCGAACATGCCGTGACCGGCCCGGCGCTGGTCCTGGCCCTGGACGGCACGGGCTTGGGGCCGGACAGGACCGTCTGGGGGGGGGAGATCCTGCTGGCGGACGCAGGCACCGGGGCCTGGGAGCGTCTGGGCCATCTCCGGCAAGCGCCCCTGCCCGGCGGCGAGGCCGTGGCCCGGGAGCCCTGGCGCATGGCCATGAGTTACGGATGGAGCCTGGGCCTGGATATGGCGGCCCTGGACCTGGAACTGCCGGTCGAGCTGCAAGCCGCGGCGGCCTTCCTGCCCCAGGCCCTGCGGGCGGGGATCAATGCCCCGCTGACCTCAAGCTGCGGGCGATTGTTCGACGCCGTGGCTGCCCTCCTGGGCGTGTGCCACCGCGCCACCTACGAAGGCCAGGCTGCGGTGTTGCTGGAACAGTGCCAGGACCACGCTGCCGAGGGCGCCTACCCATGCCCGGTGCGTGTCCAGGACGACCCCTGGCAGCTGGACACCCTGTCCCTGGTGGCGGCCCTGTTGGAAGACAAACGCCGCGGCGTGCCGGTTGGAACCATGGCCCGGCGCTTCCATCGTGGGCTGGTGGCCGGTCTGGCCGAGCTGGCCGCCGGCCTGGCGGCGCGGCACGGCGTGACCCGGGTGGGCCTGTCCGGCGGCTGCATGCTGAACCTGACCCTGCACCGCGAACTGGCCGCAGCCCTGGCCGCCCGCGGCCTCATCCCCCTGCTGCACCGGCAGCTGCCGCCGGGGGATGCCTGTATTGCCCTGGGGCAGGCCGCCTGGGGCCGCACGCAGGTGCAGGACAGATGATTTTTTAGCAACGAGCTTCCGGGGGAACCCCTCCCCAAAGACTTTTATCGTAATGACAAGATACTATAAAAAGTTTTGGAAGGGGAGAGCGCGAGAGGGGAGAATCTTTTGCAAAAAGGTTTCCCCTCTCGCAACGTCCTTTTTCACCATCAAAATGCCTCAGCCGTCCTGCCAGCGCGGGGCGTGGGGGTCGGGCAGGCCCAGGTGATCCAGCAGGCGCGTGGCCAGGTGGCGGGTGAGGTCGTCGATGGTCTTTGGCCGATGGTAGAACCCCGGCGCTGCGGCCACAATGGTGGCGCCGGCGTCGTGTGCGGCCAGCATGTTCTGCAGATGGACGCGGTTGAAGGGCGTTTCCCGCACCACCAGGATCAGGGGGCGGCGCTCTTTGAGGGTCACGTCGGCGGCGCGGTGCAGCAGATTGGCCCCCAGCCCCTGGGCGATGGCCGCCAGGGAAGCCATGGAGCACGGGCAGACCACCATCCCGGCATGCCGCCAGGAGCCCGAGGCCGGGCCGGCGCCAATCTCCTGCTGGGCATAGCGGCGTTCGCAGCGGGCGTCCAGGTGCGCGGCCACGGCGGCGCGGTCCAGGCCCATTTCCACCTGCAGCACTTCCCAGGCGCCGTCGGAAACGATGCAATGCACGGCCACGTCGGGCCGGGCGGCCAGCAGGTCCAGGAGCATCAGGGCATACGGCATGCCGCTGGCTCCGGAAAGGCCAAGGACGATGCGGGTTTTCATGCCGTGTTCACCCCCCGTTACACAGTTCCGGAAGGGGGCGCGCGGGGGAACTCTCGTGGCAGAGGCTTCCCCCGCGCTGCCTGTTCCCCTCTTATTTCTTTGCCAGCGGAATGCCCAGCTTGGGCCAGAGGGCGGCAATCTTCCGCTTGACCTCGGCGTCCATGGTCAGGGAATCTGGCCATTCGCGGAAGTGGCCGTCATCCGGACCTTTTTTGGTGGCGTCAATGCCCATCTTGGCCCCGTAGAAGGCCGTGGGCGAGGCGTGGTCCAGGGCGTCCAGGGGACCGTCAAGGATGACGATGTCCCGCCGCGGGTCCACGTTGTTGCCCAGCCGCCAGAGCACCTCGGAGGTGTTCTGCACGTTCACGTCCTTGTCAACTATGACAATGATCTTGGTGAACATCATCTGCCCCAGGCCCCACAGGGCGTACATGACCTTGCGGGTCTGGCCGGGGTAGCGCTTGTCGATGGAGACGAAGCAGAGGTTGTGGAACACGCCTTCCAGGGGCAAGTTCATGTCCACCACTTCGGGGAGCTGCTTCTTGATGAGGGGCAGGAAGATGCGCTCCGTGGCCTTGCCCATGAAGCAGTCTTCCATGGGCGGCGGGCCCACCAGGGTGGCCGGGTACACGGCGTCCTTGCGGTGGGTCAGGGCGGTGACGTGGAACACGGGATAGTCGTCCGCCAGCGAATAGTAGCCCGTGTGGTCGCCAAAGGGACCCTCGCGCCGGCGCTCACCCGGATCCACGTAGCCTTCCAGCACAAACATGCTGTTGGCCGGCACCTCCAGGTCCACGGTTTTGCACTTCACGTACTCCACCGGGGATTGCCGCAGGAAGCCGGCAAAGAGGAATTCGTCCATCTCATCGGGGATGGGGGCAGTGGCGGCGTAGGTCACCACCGGGTCCGGCCCGATGGCCACGGCCACTTCCAGCCGCTGGCCCTTCTTTTCCGCCAGATGATAGTGGTACGCCCCGCCCTTGTGCCGGTGCCAGTGCATGCCCGTGGTGTTCTTGTCGAATACCTGCATGCGATACATGCCCATGTTGCGCATGCCGGTGTCGGGATTTTTGGTGATGACCAGGGGCAGGGTGATGAAGGGGCCGGCGTCCCCGGGCCAGGTGGTGAGCACGGGCATGATGCCCAGGTCCACGTCGTCCCCGGTGTACACCACGTCCTGGCAGGGGGCCCTGGTGACTTCCTTCGGGAAGATGTTGGCCATTTTGGCCAGCTTTGGCAGGAGTTTGAGCTTTTTGAGGATGGAGTCTGGCTTTTCGATCTCCATGAACTCCTGGATCTGCTCGGCCACGGCGTCCAGGCTTTCCACCTCCAGCGCCATGTGCATGCGGGAGTAGGAGCCAAAGGCATTGGTGAGCACGGGGAACGAGGAGCCCTTGACGTTCTCGAACAGGAGGGCCGGGCCGAAGCCCTTGGAGGTGCGGTCGGTCACCTCGGCAATTTCCAGATACGGATCAAGGGGTTCCTTGATGCGCACCAGCTCTTTTTGCTCGTCCAGGCGCTTCAGAAAAGCGTGCAGGTCTTTGTAGGCCATGATGGTTCCTGATGGTGCTTCCTGGTGATTCCAGAATGGTTCGGGAGGAAATAGGGTGGGGATGAACAAGCATCCTACCCCGAAGCCCGGCAGGACGCAATGCAGACGCGGCATACGGGATCAGTCGTCCTGCTCCAGCCGGCACCATTGAGCATAGTAGGCGGCCTGACCGCCGAGGTCGGCTTCCCGGGGTTCGATGAGGGCGTTGACTCCCCAGCCGCGGGATAGCCAGCCACCCCGCGGGGCCAGCAGGGCGTCCGGGTGCAGCCCTGGCCGCAGGGCTAGGCGCACGGCCATGCTTCCCAGGGGTGTGACCAATCGGATTGGCCGGCCCGGCCGGCCCGATTGGCCCGATTGGCCAGACTGGTCAAGGTCCAGGGTTGCCACGCAGGGCGAGTCAGGCGCCACGCAGACCACGGGCAGGTCGTCCATCTCCTCGGGCCGGCGGCGGGAGAGCAGGGCGTTGCGTTCCACAAACGTCAGCAATCGCAGGGGATAGCCCTCCGGCGCTTCCGGCTCCGGGGTGAGGGTTTTCACCAGATGAAAGCGGCCGTTTTTGGTGGCGAACTGCCCGTCGGCCCAGGGGATGGGCTGGGGGCGGGCCTGCAGCCAGCCCTGGCGACGCAGATCCTCCAGGGTGCCGGCCGGCGTGGCGGTCTGCAGGGCCTCGGCCAGTACGGTGTCGGCGTCGGGAAACTCCAGCCCCAGGCGGGTGGCCAGCAAGGCGCTGATCTGAAAATTGCTGCGCACGCCGGCCGGCGCGGTGTGCCAGTCCGGCGGCAGGGGCCGACCGTGCATGACGAAATCGTGGCCCGCAGCCCGGGCGATGTCCTCGCTCTCAAAGAGCAGGGCCGGCGGCAGAATCACGGTGGCGCAGGCGGCGGTGTCGGTCATGAAGGGTTCCACGGCCACATGGAAGCGGCGGCGCAGGGCCCGGGCGATGCGCGCGGCGTCCGGCGCGGTGGCCACGGGGTTCCAGCCCTCGGTCCAGACGAAATCCACCGGCGGATCGGCCGTTTCCAGGGCCTGCCCCAGGGACGCGAAGGGCAGGGTGCGCCGGCGGGGCATGCCGGCCGGGGCCTTGGTCCAGGCGTAGGAAAGGTGTCCCTTGTCGCCGCCCACAAAGGAAACGCCGCCGCCCTCGCGGCCGATGGCGCCGGAGCACATGGCCAGGGCGTTCACCCAGCGCACGTTTTCCCCACCCAGGGCATAGCGCTGCAGCCCCCGACCCAGGATGACGTGCGTGGGGCCGTCGGACATCCAGTCGGCCAGGAGGCGGATGGATTCGGGGCAGACATCGCAGGCCGCGGCCAGGGCATCAAGGGAGTGTGCGTCCAGCAGGGCCAGGAGGGCCTCCGCCCCGGTGCAGCGCGCCAGGGCCTGCTGGTCCAGCCGGCCGGTATCCTTGAGGTGTTTCAATGCCGCGGCGGCGAGGAAGCGGTCCGAACCCGGCCGGATGCGGATGCTCGTGTCGGCAAAGGGGGCGTAGCCGGGGTCCCCGGGGTGGATGGCCAGCACTGGCACGCCGTGTTTGCGGGCCTGGAGCACCAGGCGACCGGCGTGGGGCGTTTGTGCGGCGAGGTTGCGACCCCAAAGAAGGATGCGCCGGGCCGACAGGGGCGTGCTCCAGTGCGGTTCGCGGTGGGCGCCGAAATCCTTGACGATGGCCGCGCCCATGGCCCGCACGCAGGAGCCGCCGGCCAGGCCGGCCGCGCCCAGGCGGCCGAAGACATATTCGCTGGCCCGGTGCAGCACGCCAAAGGTGGCGTAGTCAATGTGGTGCAGGATGCGGTCGGGGGTGTTGCGCAGGCCGTGCAGGACGCCGGCGATCAGGTCCAGGGCTTCCTCCCAGGACGCAGTGCGGAAGCCGTCGCCTTCACGGAGCAGGGGCGTGACAAGGCGATCCGGCCGGCGCAGGGTGTGCTGCACGTAGTCCTGCATCTTGGCGCAACAGAATCCGGCGGTGAAGGGATGGTCGGGGTGCCCGCGCAGGCGGATGCGGCCGTCGTCCTGACGTTGAGCAAGGAGGGCGCAGCCGTCGTGGCAGTGGGACAGGCAGGCGGTGGGCAGGCTCGTCATGAACGGATCATCCTTTGCGCAGTAACCGCTCCGGCGTTTTCAGGGACTCCAGGGTACAGGCGGCGGTTTCCCGGCCGGTGACGCGATCCGGACCAGACAGGATGGCCGCGCCGCTGCGGCGGCCCATGGCCCTGAGCATGCCCTTGAAGATGAGCAGGTGCAACGGGAACGTGGCCCACCAGTAGGCCAGGCCCCAGAGGCCGTGGGGCAGGAAGCGCGAGCGCTGGACGAGTTCCGTGCGGTGGTCGTCCAGGGGCGTGAGCCGGAACTCCAGCAGTGCCTCTCCGGGCAGGCGCATTTCGGCCAGGAGCATGAGCCGCCGGTGCTCCTGCAGGTCCAGCACCCGCCAGAAATCCACGGCATCGCCAATGTAGAGCTGTTCCGGGTGCCGCCGGCCGCGGCGCAGGCCGGGGCCGCCAGCCAGGGTGTCCAGCCAGCCGCGCAGGGTCCACAGGGCATTGCCGAAGAGCCAGCCGCGTTCCCCGCCAATGCTCGTCACGTGGCGCCAGACCTGGGCCACGGGGGCGTCCAGCACCAGGCGGTAGGTTTCTCCCAGCACCGTGCCGCCGGCGTAGGGCGCATCGCCGCAGGCCAGCCATTCCGGGGTGCGGGCCTGGCCGGCGTCGCTCCAGCAGGTTTCCACGGCATGCTGACGGACCTTGTCCAGGGCCGTGGCCATGGCCTCGCGCACGGGCAGGGGCCTGTGCTGCAGCAGCTCCATGAGGCGGTTGTCCCGGGCCACCACCCGCGTCTTGAGCCCCTGCACCAGGGGGCGGGCCAGGCTGGCCGGGATGGGGGTGACCAGTCCCACCCACAGGGACGACAAAAACGGCGTGAGCACCGGCACGGGAATGAGGCGTGGCCTGGGCAGGCCGGCCACTTCGCAGTACAGGCGGAACAACTGCTTGTAGTTCAGGATGTCAGGCCCGGCGATGTCATAGTCCTCGCCCGCGGTCTCGGGGTGTTCCAGGCAGCCGGCCAGGCAGTGCAGCACGTCCCGCACGGCCACGGGCTGGGCCTCGGTGTAGACCCAGCGCGGGCAGATCATCAGGGGCAACCGATCGGCCAGGTAACGGACAATCTCAAAGCTGGCGCTGCCTGCGCCGATGATCTGGGCGGCCCGCAGGATGGTGGCCTTGGGCGTGCCGCCGGCCAGGATGGATGCCACCTCGTTGCGGGAGCGCAGGTGCTCAGAAAGGGATTCGCCTTCCTGGGCCATGCCGCCTAGATACAGGATGCGCTCCACGCCCTCGTGTTCGCAGGCCCGCATCATGATGTGCGCCGCCAGCCGGTCCGCAGCGGCGTAATCCCGGGCCTGGGGATTCATGGAGTGGATGAGGTAGTAGACCGCCCGGCAGCCGGCTGCGGCCCGGCGCACGGCAGGGTAGTCAAAGACGTCGGCCTCGGCGATCTCCAGCTGCGGATGCCCGGCCCAGGGCCGACAGCCCAGCTTGGCGGCGGAGCGGACCATCACGCGCACCCGATGCCCCCGTTCCAGCAGCAGCGGCGTCAGCCGCCCGCCAATATACCCCGTGGCGCCGGTGACCAGCACGGGACGATTGTCTTGCATACCCCCTCCTTTAACAAATTCGTGGCAGTTGTTCGCCCTCCAGCATGCCCAGCAGCCGGCGACCACCCAGGGGGGTGCGCAGGAGCACCTGCCCGGCGCGGGTCTTGCCCTGGGGCGCCTGGATGGTGCCGATGCGCGCGGCGTTGGCTCCCAGGGGATGCGCCTTGAGCAGGGCCAGGGCCTGTTCGGCGTCGGCCTCGGGAACAATGCACAACAGTTTGCCCTCGTTGGCCAGGTACAAGGGGTCCAGGCCCAGGAAGCTGCACCCCGCGGCCACGGCCGGATGCACGGGGATGGCCGCCTCCTCCACCTCCACCACCACGCCGGACTGGCTGGCGATTTCGTTCAGGGTGGTGGCCAGGCCGCCCCGGGTGGGGTCGCGCAGGGTGTGCACATCGGGCAGGGTGGTGATGAGAGATTCCACCATGCCATTTAACGAAGCGCAATCACTGACAATGGGCGTCTCGAAGGTCAGGCCCTGGCGGGTGGAGAGGATGGCCAGGCCGTGGTCGCCCATGGTGCCCGAGAGGAGCACGGCATCGCCGGGCGCGGCGCGGTGGCCAGAGGGTGCGGGATCCACTAGGATTTCGCCGATGCCGGTGGTGGTGATGAAAATCTTGTCCAGCGCGCCCTTGGGGGCGACCTTGGTGTCGCCGGCGACAATCTGCACCCCGGCCTCCCGGGCGGCCTGACCCATGGCGGCCACGATGGTTTCCAGCACGGCCATGTCCAGGCCTTCTTCCAGGATGAACCCGGCGGTGAGGTAGCGCGGCCGCGCGCCGAGCATGGCCACGTCGTTCACGGTGCCGTGCACGGCCAAGGAGCCGATGTTGCC
>JAIWOE010000105.1 GCA_020217165.1 Desulfovibrio sp.
AGGCAGGCACGCGCATCTGGAACAGAAAGGGGCTGTCACGGTGGGTCTTGGTGGTGTATTCGGGCATTGTATACACTCCATGTAACATCATGGAAAATCATGGGGTTACGGGTGCATACGTGTAAGACCCTTGTCGCTGATTTTTGCGCTACCACGTTGAAATTACAAAAAAAAGGACGCCGTTGTCAGCGTCCTTGTTCTTTCTGGTAGCGAGGGAGGGACTTGAACCCCCGACACTGCGGATATGAGCCGCATGCTCTGACCACCTGAGCTACCTCGCCAATCGCTGGGACGGCGGTGCGTCCCGTGGAGCACGACTCTTTACGCCGTCCGTGCTTCGTTGGCAAGTGGTTTTTTCGGCCGGGCGCTATTTTTTTACGAGGGCCAGAACAGGAGCACCACCGGCGCCAGGGCCAGGCGGTACCAGGCAAAGGGTCGCAGGGTGGTGCTGCCCAGCAGGCGAATGAAGCCCTTCACCGCCACCCAGGCCGACACAAAGCTCACCACAAAGCCCACGGCCAGGAACTGGAACCAGCTGGCATCCAGGAAAGACCAGCTTTTGAGCAGATCATACCCCGTGGCTGCAAACATGATGGGCACCGCGGCGATGAAGGAATATTGCGCCGAAGTCTTGCGGTCCGCCCCCAGCAGCATGGCGCCCATGATGGTGGCCGCGGAGCGGGAAAAGCCCGGCCACAGGGCCAGGCATTGGAACAGCCCCACCCCCAGGGCCAGCATGGGCGTCAGGTCGTCCAGGGAATGATACCGGGAGCGCCGTGGTCGGGCCTCCACCAGCAGGATGGCCACTGCCCCTACCGCCAGGGCGATGGCCACGGTTTTGGGGCCGAACAGGTGCTCCTTGATCTGGCTGTGGGTCAACAACCCCAGAATGACCGCCGGCAGACAGGTGAGGAACAGCAGCCACATGCCGCGCACCCCGCCAAAGGCCTGCCCGGGCTGCGGACAGAACAGGCCGATGAACCGGTCGCGGTACATCACCGCCACGGCCAGGATGGCGCCCAGCTGAATGATGACTTCAAAGGTGTCCGCACGCGGACCGGTGTATCCCAGCAGGTTGCCCGCCAGAATGAGGTGCCCGGTGGAGGAGACCGGCAGAAATTCCGTCAACCCCTCCACAATGCCCAGCACCAGGGCGGTGAAAAACGTCTCCATGCGGTGGCATCCTTCCTTGAAATGGCTTGTCGATGGCATGCCGGCCCGTGTCTGACAGGCATCCGGCAGCCACCTGGCGGTGAACGGGTCGGGCAAGTCCTAGCGCAGGCGCGTGCGTCTGACAACAACCACCCTTGCATGCCCTGGCCGGGTCGGCGGTGGTGCCGGGAATGGTTGCCAGGGGAGGGGATTTCGTGTAGAATTTTTTAAGAGATTGTGCAGAAGGACGTTTCCCCTCAGCTCCCAGGTGGCGTCATGGCAACCCTTGTTCCCCAAAGTGAACTGTTGCGTCGGGCCATTGCCCACGTGTCCGAAGTCCGGGGAGAAGGCCAGGAAGCGGCCCCGGCCAGGAGTCCCAAGGCCGACCCGGCCCTGCGTGCCCTGCTGGAGGACACCTGTGTGCGCTTTAACCTGAGCCCGCTGGAAAGCGAGTTTCTGGTCAAATTTTTCCTGGAACCCAGCCCTGATGAGGCTCAGGAGGACTGATGCGCTGCCGGGCCAGAGTCGGGGCCGGCAGGGGGCACGGGGGCTGGCACGCCGGCGGCCTCACGCAGCTTTCGCCACAGGGCATCGCGTCCCTGCCGGGTAACGCTGGAAAAAAACAACGGCCCGTTGCGGTCCTCCAGCAGCATGTCCGGCGCTGCCTCACGCCATTCATGGATGCGGGCGGTTTTGTCCTTCTGGGAGCATTTATCCGCCTTGGTGCACACCAGCATCCAGGGCAGGCCCGCGGCGCGGCAGTAGTCCACCAGGTCCACATCCAGCCGCTGGGGTGGATGGCGGCCATCCACCAGGATCACCACCGTGCGTGGCCGGCGGGCGCCGCCGAGGTAAGCTTCCATGAGGGCGGCCCACTTGTCCCGCTCGGTTTTGGAGCGGCGGGCGTAGCCATAGCCGGGAAGGTCCACCAGGTAAAAAGCCGCCTCCTCCCCGGGGAACCGCACGCGGAAAAAGTTCACGCTTTGGGTTTTGCCCGGTGTGGCCGAAGTGCGGGCCAGGTTTTTCCGGTTGCCCAGGCAGTTCAGGCAGGAGGATTTGCCCACGTTGGACCGGCCCGCCAGGGCCACCTGGGGCAGGCCCCAGTCGATATCCACCTGGGTGAGCTGGGGAATGGTGTACACGGTGCCTGCCAGCTCCAGCTGGGGCTCGGCACGGGACGACACGGACGACGCGGATGATGACGATTTGGAAGAAACGTGCATCCCCACGAACTACGACATCATGACGACGGTGACAATGCCCAACACGCAGCCCCTCACATTCCTGGTCATGAACGGTCCCAACCTCGGCCACCTGGGCAAACGCCAGCCGGAGATCTACGGGCACCAGTCCATGGAGGATCTGCCGGACCTGGCCCGCCAGGTGCTCGGCCCGGCCATGGATGGCATTATCCTGGAATTCTACCAATCCAATTGCGAAGGCGCCATGATCAACCGCCTGGAAAAGGCCTGGAAGGCCGGGGTGCACGGCGTGGCCCTGAACGCCGGGGCTTACACCCACACCAGCTTGGCCCTGGCAGACTGCCTGGCCTGGATCAACATCCCCACGGTGGAAGTGCACCTGTCCAACATCTGGGCCCGGCCGGAGCCCCTCCGCCACCAGAGTTTCATCGGGGCCCGGGTCATCGGGGTGATTGCAGGCTTCGGCCTCTTGAGCTATGCCCTCGCCCTCCAGGCCTTGTATCAACATCTTCACCACCCATCCGCCTGACCTGTGCCAGGCTCGACGAGGAGACTCCATGTATTCTACGACGGACTTCAAGCGCGGCCTCAAGATTGAACTCGATAATATCCCTTATGAAATCATTGAGTTTGAGCATTTCAAGCCCGGCAAGGGCGGCGCCATGGTCCGCACCAAGCTGCGCAACCTGCTCAATGGCCGC
This sequence comes from Desulfovibrio sp., assembly GCA_020217165.1. Taxonomy (GTDB): domain Bacteria; phylum Desulfobacterota; class Desulfovibrionia; order Desulfovibrionales; family Desulfovibrionaceae; genus Megalodesulfovibrio. Next base: position 3,056 of record JAIWOE010000105.1, read on the forward strand.
GTGGTGGACAACACCTTCCGCTCCGGCGAGAAAGTGGGCAAGGCAGACACCGAAACCCGCACCTTACAGTTTTTGTACAAGGATACGGACGGCTTCGCCTTCATGGATCTGACCACCTATGAGCAGACCCACGTGACCGATGAACAGACCGGCGGCAAGGGCGGCTACCTCAAGGAAGGCCAGGAGGTGAAGGTGCTGTTGTACAAGGGTCAGCCCATCGACCTCGACCTTCCCGCCTCCGTAGTCCTGGAAGTGGTGGAAACCGAACCCGGCCTCAAGGGCGATACCGTGAGCAACACCACCAAGCCCGCCACCCTGGAAACCGGGCTGCAGGTGCAGGTGCCCCTGTTCGTGAACCTGGGCGACCGCATCAAGGTGGACACCCGCACCGGCGGCTACCTGGGCCGGGAATAACCCTTCGGGACGTGTCATGCCGTTGACCATGCGCCCCTTCGTGTCCGACGTCCTCTTCAAGGGCAACAGCGCCATCCGCCGCGAAATGCTGGGGCTGGGCTGCCTGCTGCTGGCCTGCGTGCTGCTGCTGGCCCTGAGCACCTTCAGTGCGGAAGATCCCACCTTCAACCAGGCCGTGGCAGACAATCACGAGATCCGCAACGGCGCGGGCAAGCTGGGCGCCTACCTGGCCGGTACCCTGCACGACCTCTTTGGCGCGGGCTCGTTTTTCCTGCCCGTGGTGCTGCTGGTGGCCGGGCTGCGGGTATTCCTGCGGCAGCTCACCTCGTCCGGGGCGCCCTGGTGGCCCTGGTGGCGCTGGCTTGGCCTGGGGCTCATGGCCGCCACAGTCATGGCCGTGGGCGGAGGGGACTGGGGTTCCCTGCACTTTGGTCTGGGGGACATGATTGGTGGCGGATTCTTTGGCCGCATCCTGGCCCGCTGGAGCGAGCTGCTCTTCACACCCGTGGGGGCCAGCATCCTGTGGACCCTGACCTTCCTGGTTTCCCTGCAGCTCCTGGCCGGTCAGGGGTTCTGGCGCATGCTGCCCCGGCTGCAGCGCTGGGGGCAGGACCAGTGGGACAAACACCTGGAACGACTGGTGCGGCGGGAAGAACGTCGGCGGCGCATGGAAGAAGGCGCGGGCACGCCGGAACGGCAGGAATTCCTGTTTGAGACATTGCCCTGCATTGCCCCGGAGCCACCGCCCGCGGCATTGCCTTCAGATCTTCCCGGCGGCCCGTGCGTGCCGCCTCCGCCTCCGCCGCCGGGACCGGCCTGGGCACCCGACAACGGCGTGGGGAACAGGGCGTCCCTGGAAGATCAGTTGGATGCCGGCCAGGATTTTCTGTGGGAGATGGAGCCCCAGGCGGCGCGTGTTTCCGTTGGAGTACCCGACCCTGCAGCGCCTGCCATGCCAGTCCAGCAGGAACAGCAGGGGCTGGCGCCCAGCATCGGTTCACGCAACGTCATGGAACTGATCTGCGAAGAGGATGAGACCTTCACGGACCCCATCCCCGAGCGCGAACCCATGCTCCCGGCCAATTTCTCCAGCATCAAGGAGAAGTTCCGGCAGGCCCTGGGCGGGGAGGGCGCGCCAGCGCAATCCCCGGCGCCCAATGCGGCACCCATTGCGGCACCCAATGCGGCACCCATTGCGGCACCCAATGCGGCACCCAATGCGGTGGAGGACACAGTCTTTGAGGATGCCGCCCCCGCGTCCTCCCAGCCCGCCGGACTGCCGCCAGTTGCGCCAGGCATTCCAGAGGATCTGGTCGCGTCCAGCGCAGACGACTACACCATAGAAGAAGTGGCGGTGTTCGACCGCGACTTGGCCCTGGAAGAAGAACTGGCCGGCCCGCAGACCCGGCAGGCCCCGGTGGCGCCCGTGCGCGAGGCGGTGCTGGCCAGATCCACCCTGCCGCCCATGCAGCTGCTGGCCCCGGTGCCAGCCCAGGCCCATGTGGTGGACCCGGACGAGCTGGCCGATCAGGCCACGCGCCTGACTACCTGTCTGGCGGACTTCAATGTCCAGGGCGATGTCCACCACGTCATCCCCGGGCCGGTGGTGACCATGTTCGAGTACAAGCCCGCGCCCGGCATCAAGATTAGCCGTATCGCCAATCTTTCCGATGACCTGGCCCTGGCCCTCAAGGCCCTGGCCGTGCGCATCGAGGCTCCCATCCCCGGCAAGGACATGGTGGGCGTGGAGATTCCCAGCAAGGTCCGGGAAACCGTCTTTTTCCGCGACATTCTGGAAAGCGATGCCTTTGCCCAGTCCGAATCCCTGCTCACCATCGCCCTGGGCAAGGACATTGCCGGCGCCTCCGCCGTAGCGGACCTCTCCAAAATGCCTCACCTCCTGGTGGCCGGGGCCACAGGCGCGGGCAAGAGCGTGTGCCTGAACTCCATCCTGCTGTCCATCCTGTACAAGGCCAAGCCGGATGAGGTGCGCATGCTGCTCATCGACCCCAAGCGCATCGAACTGGCCGTGTATGCGGATTTGCCCCATCTGGTGCATCCCGTGGTGACGGAAATGGCCCTGGCCAAGAACGCCCTGGATTGGGCCGTGCACGAGATGGATCAGCGCTACCAGGCCATGGCCAGGGTGGGCGCCCGGAACATTCAGGGCTACAACGAGCGCCTGGCCGCCCGCCGGGCTGCCGGCGACGCCCCCGACGACTGGGTGGACCTGGAGCCCATGCCTTACTTGCTCATTGTCATCGACGAGCTGGCCGACCTCATGCTCACCGCGGCCAAGGAAGTGGAAACCAGCGTGGTGCGCCTGGCCCAGCTGGCCCGGGCCGCAGGCATCCACATGATCCTGGCCACCCAGCGGCCCAGCGTGGATGTGGTGACCGGCCTCATCAAAGCCAACTTCCCGTGCCGCATCTCGTTCCAGGTCACCTCCAAGCACGACTCCCGCACCATCCTCGACGCCGTGGGAGCAGAACGCTTGCTGGGCAAGGGCGATATGCTGTACAAGCCTTCCGGCGGCAAGGTGAAGCGCCTGCACGGCTGCTTTGTAAGCGATGACGACGTGGCCCGGGTGGTGGAGTTCTGGAAGCGCCAGCAGCCGCCCAGCTACCAGCTGGACTTCAGCGAATGGGGCGAGGCCGGCGGGGAGGAGGAAGGCATCTCCGGCGGTCCCGGGAATCTGGATACGGATCCCATGTACCAGGAGGCCAAGGAGTTTGTCCTCAGCCAGGGCAAGGCGTCCATCTCCCTCATCCAGCGCCGGTTCCGCATCGGCTTCAACCGGGCTGCCCGGTATGTGGAGCAGATGGAGGTGGACGGCGTCGTGGGCCCCGCCGACGGCGCCAAGCCCCGGCCCGTGTTGAAAAGCTGAAACCCTGCACCGTTGATCCCCGCGCTGCCGGCATTGGCCCGGCATGCGACAACCATATTGCATACGCCAGGGGACGCATCCCCGGGAAAGATCATGCAAAAACTCCTCATCGCCTGCGTGCTTGTGGCCGGCCTCGCCCTCACCATGGGCTTTTCCTTGCAAAGCGCCGCCAGCTCGCCGGAAACCAATGCGCTGCTGGATGCCATCCAGAAGCAGTATGAAAAAATGCAGACCTTCCGCGCCCATTTTTCCCAGGTGCTGGTCAATTCCGCCAGCCGGGAGACGGAACGCCGCAGCGGGCGCGTGTCCATGAAACGGCCGGGCCTCATCCGCTGGGAAACCCTGGAGCCGGAAAAGGAACTCCTGGTGGCCACCAAGGATGTGGTGTGGGATTACTTTGAGACCGAAAAGACGGCCTACAAATACAAGGCCTCGGAAATTCTCGATTCCAAGACCATGCTGCACTTTCTGGACGGCACCACCCGGTTGGATAAGGACTTTGAAGTGGTGAACGCCGGCGCCGAAGACGGCCTGACCCGGCTGGACCTCACGCCTCGGGAGCCCGAACCCGGCCTGGTGCAGGCCTCCATCTGGGCCGAGCCAGCCACGGGGCTCATCAAGCGCATCAGCATGGTGGACTTCTACGGCAACGAAAACGTGGTGGCCTTTACGGACATGTCCCTCAATCCACCGCTGGATGACGGCCTCTTCTCCTTCACGCCCCCGGCCGGTGTGGAAGTGTTTGACAATACCGTGGACGAATCCTGAGCCCGCCCGGCCACGCGCGGCCAGGCATTCGCGAGGCATTCCGGCCGGGGAGTGGGGCAGCTCACTCCCCGGTTGTTTTTTGCAGGGCGCGGACCTCGTCCTGGGTCAGGCGTCGGAAGGTCCCCTTTTCCAACCCCCCCAGTTCCAGGGGCCCCAGGGCCACGCGCGTCAGGCGCAGGATGGTCAGGGCCTGGGCCTCGCACATGCGGCGGATCTGCCGGTTCACGCCCTGATGGAGCACCAGCTCCAGCAGGGTCTTGCCGTCCTTGATGCCCAGGATGCGGGCCGGCACGGGCTGCAGGCGCATGCCCGAGGGCGGCTCCCCGGCCTGGGCCGGCAGCACCATGCCGCCGCGCATGGCATGCAGGGCCGCCGCGGGTACATCGCCCCGCACCAGCACCTCGTACCGCTTGGGCACGTGGTGGCGGGGGTGCATGAGTCGGTTGGCCAGGTCGCCATCATCGGTGAGCAGGATCAGCCCTTCGGAAAAATAGTCCAGCCGTCCGACGGGATAGAGCCGGGTGTTGGCGCGCAGGGCCCGGGGCAGCAGGTCCAGCACCGTGCGTCGGCCCTGGGGGTCCCGGGCGGTGGAGACCACCTCCACCGGCTTGTGCAGCATGATGTAGTGGCGGGTGACCGTTGGCGCGTCCTTGCGGGTCACCGGCACGCCATCCACGGCGATTTTGTCGGCCGGGAGCACACGCAGGCCCGGGGATTCCGCCAGCACGCCGTTCACCTGCACGCGGCCGGCAAACACCAGTTCGTCCGCCCCGCGGCGGGAGGCCACACCGGCCAGGGCCAGGACCTTGTTGAGTCGCATGTCTTCCATGGCGTCATGGTGCCGGGGGGGTGGGGTGGTGTCAAGATCGGAATCGTCGCTGAAAAATCCAGCCGCCATAGGGGGTGATTTTTGGGGAAAAGACGCGTATCTCCACCATGGGCCTCGGGACACCGCATCCTGTTTCAACACACGGAGCGATCCCATGAAATGCGCAACCTGTGACGAAAAGAAATGTTACGCCGGCAAGGTGTGTCACCCCATCCGCGCGGATGTGCTGGACCAGTACCGCAACGATCCTGAATTGGTGCGGATGCTGCAGGTGTCTTCCAGCATTGAGGCGGACCACTACATGAAGATGTGCCGCGTGGAAGAGACGCTGGAGTTCGCCCGCCGCATGGAATTTTCCCTGCTGGGGGTGGCCTTTTGCGTGGGCTTTGCCAACGAGGCTCGCCGGTTGGTCCAGGTGGCCCAGGACCGCGGCTTTGGCGTCAGCTCCGTGTGCTGCAAGGTGTGCGGCATCGACAAGGACGAGCTGGGCGTGAAGAAGCTGTACGGCCCCGAGCGAGAGGTGGAAGCCATCTACAATCCCGTGGGTCAGGCGGAAATCCTGAATGCCGATGGCACGCAGCTGAACGTGGTGCTGGGCCTGTGCGTGGGGCACGACGCCCTGTTTACCATGCACAGCATGGCGCCGTGCACCACCCTGGTGGTGAAGGATCGCGTGCTGGGCCACAATCCCGTGGCCGCCCTGTACAGCAACTACTACCGCCGCAGGCTGGATGGCGAAATCTGAGCCGGCGGGGTGGTGGCCTCCCAAGGCCCCAGGGGGAACACCAGGCATGCGCGGTGTTCCCCTGAACGTTCCTTCGATTAATCTGCTTTTTTGGGCATGTGCAGTTTGCCGGCATCAAAATCCTTCGGCAGGTGCAGCTTGCCGGCGTCAAAGGCCCGCCCCAGTACCGGCCCCATGCCGTGGTAGGTGCGCGCCTCGGGCATGAAGGCCAGTGGCTTGAGCATGTCCACCAGCGGGTGGCCCTTCTCGTCCACCACGTGGGGGTCGGCCTTGATGTCCTGCACCTCGCCCACGAACATGGTGTGCAGGCCCAGGTCGTGCACATGCACCACCTTGCACTCCAGCACCAGCGGGTACTCCTGGATGATGGGCGCGTCCACCAGCTCGGAGGGCACGGTGGTCAGGCCCAGGGTGCCCAGTTTGTCACCATCGCGGCCCGAGGCCATGCCCAGAAAATCCGAGGCCGTGAGGTGCGACTCGTCCGTCACATGGGCGGTGTAGGCTTGGCGGGCCATGAGGCTTGCGTACGTGTACGTGGCCTTGCGCAGGGACACGGTAATGCATGGCGGCTTGGAGCAGCAGATGCCGGCCCAGGCAGCGGCCATGGCGTTGGGGCGGCCCTGGTCGTCATAGGATCCCACAATCACCAAGGGCGTGGGGAAAAGCAGGGGCTTGGCCCCCAGGGATCGCTTCATGGAGCACTCCTTTGTCTTGGCAGCCGGGGTGCAATGCGGCGGCCGGCGCTGCCTATGGCTTGCAAATTTTGGATTTCCTTCTTAACCAGTACCTGCGGGTCTGTGCAGTTGCTTTTGACCGCCTATCACACCCGGGGGGGATTGAAAATGAAGTGTCTGTACAAAAAGCAGTTTGAAACGGTGGAGGAGTTGGACGCATTTGTGTGTGCGTTCAGGTTGTTACGAGGCATCGAATTCTGTTGGAACCGCCTGGAGCGCACGGCGTGGCTGTGGTGCGACAGGGAATTGTACCGGGAGCTGCAGGCCTGCCAGCCGGCCATGGCCTATGAACCATGCGAGTCCCTCCATGCCTGACGTAAAAAATCTGCTGACTGGACGACGGTTTCATGCCGAGGCCTTGCTCTGGACCCGGGGGGATACGGACGGCCTCACGCCCATCGAAGAATGTATCCCCTTGGAAATTCTGGAGCGATATGCCTATCCGGATGCCGGGTTGTATGGCGACCGCCAGCCCTGGGCCTTTGACCCCGATGGCGGGGAGGATGGCCTGGGCTGTTTTGTTCCCGTGGAGCTGCTCCGTTAGCGTGGCGTCTTCACAAGACGTGTCCATGGTAACGTACCAGGCGGGGCTGCCACAATCTCCACCAGGCCCAACACGGTCAACCCTTGTGAACCTTACAGGAAACCCATGAAAATTCAATTTCTTGGCGGCGCCCAGACGGTGACCGGCTCCTGCCATATGATGGAAGCGGCGGGGCACCGGTTTTGCGTGGATTGCGGCATGCACCAGGGCAGCCGGGATATCGAAGAGCGCAACCAGAACACCACGGTGTACAAGCCAGCGGAAATCGACTTCATTTGCATGACCCATGCCCACATCGACCACTCCGGCCTCCTGCCGCGCATGGTCCGGGACGGCTTCCGGGGCACCATCTACGCCACCGCCCCCACGCGGGACCTGCTGGCCATCATGCTGGAAGACAGCGCCCACATCCAGGAAATGGAAGCCGAGTGGAAGACCAAAAAGCGCCACCGCAAGGGCAAGCGCGATGTGGAGCCCCTGTACACCATCCAGGATGCCCACAACACCATGCCCCGGTTCAAGGTGGTGGAATATAACACGCCCTTTGAGCCGGCCCCGGGCATTCGCGTGACCTACAAGGAAGCCGGGCATATCCTGGGGTCCGCCTTTCTGGAATTCGACATCACAGAACCTGGCAGTAATGGCGGCAATGGCAGTAACGGCGGCAATGGGGCGCCCAGCACGTATCGCCTCATTTTTTCCGGCGACCTGGGCCGGCCCAATGCCCTGTTCCTGCGCGATCCCGAGGAGGCCACGCCGGCGGACTATCTGTTTGTGGAGTCCACCTATGGCGATCGCGATCACAAGGACGAGCACGCCAGCCGCGACGAATTGGCCGAGGCCATCGCCTACAGTTACAATACGGGCGAAAAGGTCATCATCCCGGCCTTTGCCGTGGAGCGGACCCAGGAGGTCATTTATTCCCTGTTTCTCCTGCGGGAGGAAGGTCGGCTGCCGGCAGACATGCCTGTGTTCGTTGATAGCCCCCTGGCCATCAAGGCCACGGAAATATTCCGCAAGCATCCAGAGTATTTCGATGCGGAAACCCACGCCCTGATCAAACAGGGCAAGGACCCCCTCTCCCTGCCCAACCTGCGCTTCACCCAGACGCGGGAGGAATCCCAGGCTATCAATGCCCTGCGCAAGCCGGCCGTGGTCATTTCCGCCAGCGGCATGTGCAACGCCGGGCGCATCAAGCATCACCTGCGGCACAACCTCTGGCGGCCCGGGGCGTCCATTGTGTTCGTGGGGTTCCAGGCCCGGGGCACCCCTGGCCGCAAAATCGTGGATGGCGTGCAGAGCCTGCGCATGCTGGGGGACGAAGTCTCGGTCAAGGCGCGGATTTTCACCATCGGCGGCTTTTCCGCCCACGCTGGGCAAAGCCAGATCCTGGCCTGGCTCTCCACCTTTGCCCGGCCGGGCATGAAGGTGTATCTGGTGCACGGCGAAAATTCGGCCCAAAAGATCCTGGCCCAGCGAATCAAGGAACAATTCAAGCTGGATGTGCACATCCCGGCCTATCTGGAAGAATGCGTGCTTTCTCCCGGCAAGGCGCCCGTGGAAATCACCCATCCGCAACTGGCCGAGCCGCGCATCGACTGGCCCTGGCTGGTGCAGGATGCCGATGCCAAGATGGCCGAGCTCAGGCGCCGGGTGGAACAACTGCAGGCCAAGCCGTGGGTGGATCAAACTGAGTTGCGGGATCGGCTGGTGGACATCACCGCCGAGCTTGCATCTCTCATCGCGGAGATGTAAGGGGATGCGGGTTGTTTCTGGAATCTATCGTGGTCGGGCCATCCGCACTGTGGATGCGGAAGGCATGCGCCCGGCCACGCAAAAAGTGCGCGAGGCCTTGTTTTCCGCCCTGGAGGCCCGCGGGGTGGACTGGAACGGGGCCCGGGTGCTGGACCTGTTTGCCGGGTCGGGCAGTCTGGGCCTGGAGGCTTTGAGCCGCGGCGCGGCACAGGCCGTGTTCGTGGAACTGCACCGGCCCGCGGCCAGGGGCATTCTGGCCACGGGTAAGGACTTTGGCCTGCCTGCGGGCAAGGTCCAGGTATTGAGCGAGGACGTGCTGGCGTTCCTGACCCGGGGCAAAGGCACGCAGGGCGGATTCGATGTGTGTTTCATCGATCCTCCCTACCACAAGAACATGCTGCCGCCGGCCCTGGCCGCCGTGATGGCCCATGGTTGGGTGCATCAGGACGGCTTCATCGTGGCCGAGGTGGAAACCCGGGTCGAACTGCCGCACCCGCCCGACTCCCAGCACTGGGCGCTGTGCTTTGACCGCGCCTACGGGCAGACCAGGATTTTGATATGGACACACAATCCCCCGCAGCCCATGCAGCCCTTGACCCCGACGCCGGAACCAGACGCATCGCCATCTACCCCGGCACCTTCGACCCCCTGACCTTCGGCCACGTCAGCCTGGTCAAACGCGCCCTGGATGTGTTTGACCACATCATCGTCGCCCCCGCCGCATCCACCCCCAAACTGCCCATGTTCTCCCTGGAGGAACGGGTGGAGATTGTCCGCGAGGTCTTTCACGACAATCCGCGGGTGGAAGTGGCGGGTTTCCAGGGCCTGCTGGTGGAATTCGCCCGCCAGCGCGGCGCCTGCGCCATCCTGCGCGGGCTCAGGGCCGTCTCGGACTTTGAATACGAATTCCAGATGGCCCTCATGAACCGCCGGCTGGAAAAGCACATCCAGACTGTGTTCCTGATGACCGACTACCGCTGGCTGTTCATCAGCTCCACCATCGTCAAGGAAGCGGCCAAGGCCGGGGCGGATGTGCGGAGCATGATTCCGGACCCGGCCTGGTTCCGCCTGCAGGAACGGCTGGGCCTTCCCGAAACGCCACAGGCATGACGGCTGCTTCCGGCCCCCCCGTCGGCCTGATCTGTCTCGTCGGCCCCACGGGGGTTGGCAAGACGGCGGCGTCCCTGCACCTGGCCCGGACCTTCAACGGGGTGGTCATCAACCTGGATTCCCGGCAGGTGTATGCCGAGTTCCCCATCATCACGGCCCAGCCTTCGCCGGAGGAGCAGGCCGTCTGCCCACACTATCTGTATGGCATGCTGCCAGCCGAGGAGAAGCTCTCCGCCGGCCGGTTTGCGGAACTGGCCGGCAGCGTGGCCATCTCCCACTGGCGTCAGGGCCGCCTGCCCCTGGTGGTGGGTGGTACGGGACTATACCTGCGGGCCCTGGTGCAGGGGCTGGCGGACATCCCCCCCGTGCCCGCATCCATTCAGCGGGAAGTGCTTGCGGAGCTTGACCGCCTGGGGCCCGAGGCCCTGCATGCCCGACTGGCCGGGGTGGACCCGGCCACTGCGGCGCGCCTGGCGCCGCGGGACCGCCAGCGCATTGCCCGCGCCCTGGAGGTGCATGCCGCCACGGGCCGGCCCCTCACCTGGTGGCATGCGCAGCAGGCCCAA